>NZ_JPOO01000001.1:1800000-2100000 GCF_000733925.1 Arenibacter algicola | reverse complement strand
TATAATATTCGCAGGCACTCGAGCTGATGTACACCCTCTGCTGGACACCACCTCAACTTGATAGTTGTCAGGATTTAAATTATCGAAAATAGCATCGGCCTGACTCACAATCAAATTGTTACCGCTATCGTATAAATTATAAACAAAAGGTCCGTCTGTTGCTGATGCCGCTACCAAATCAACCGAAATGCTACCATCAGCACTTCCGAAACAAGAAATATCTTCTGTCAACACGGAATCTATAATTGGTTGATCCACTGTAATAATTTCTACTACCGCTGTATCCTCACATAATGGAGTGGTATTGGAACTTCTATCTGTTACGGTTATGGTATAATTCCCAGGAACAAGTGCGGTAAAAACAGGATTATTAGCTTGAAAAGTAGTTGGATTTATGCCATCATCCAAAACATAATCAAAATCTCCACTACCACCTGAAGTCACAACAGTAATGGTACCATCTGCGTTATTACACGAAGGCTCCGCGGTTGCACTGGCGGTTATTGAGAAGAAGTCGAATACTTCAAAAGTATTGGTAGCAGTACATCCATTACCATCCCTTACGGTCATGGTATAAGTACCTGGATTGGGAACCGTGAAAAAAGGGCTATCCTGAAATCCACTTCCCATATCGTACTGAAAAGTAGTCTCCGGGGCAGGTCCACTGTTTACCGGGCCAGTAACCTCTACATTATAGGAAGCCACCACAAAGCATTGATTGGTAACATCAATGGTAGGTGCCGCAACTCCTGGATCCTCTAATATGGTCACCGTAGTGAAAGAACTACATCCACTGACATCCTGTACATAAACATCATAATCCCCGGGAGACAGATCATAGTCCATAGTTGCCGAATAGGCACCTACTGCCGTTGTGGTGGGTACCACAGAGTATTGGTATGGCCCCGTTCCTCCAACACCACGTATTACCAAATGCCCTAAAGGATCATTACAATTGGCATTGGTATTGCTATCAACGCTGATGCTAGGGATATCTTGGGCTATAATCGCCTGTGCACTAGTGGTACATCCTGTAGGTACATCCTCTACCAGAACACGGTAGTTACCGGGAGGCAAGTTTGTTATCTGTCCTGTATATGGAGTACCAGCAACGTAAGCTGGCACTGCAATGATTGTTGCAGGTGCCACAATAGCTCCAGTTGTAACATTGATTACCGTAATTTCTAACTGTGTGCCACTATATTCTTCAACCTCATAATAGAATATTCCGTTTCCGGATACGTCACAGGAAGATGAAGTCGCAGAAGCTGTTGCGATAAAACCAGGCAATGGACCACTTACTGGTGGAATTTCCTGCTGATAAATACAACCTGTTACCCTGTCCAGAACTTCAACTGTATAGGCTACTCCGTAAATAATTCCATTTGCCGCATAACTAAAGGTGTGGGAGGTAGCGCCAGATGCCATACTAAAAAAGCCTGACGGGTCGCCCAATACCCTTATATCATACTCTCCCGAACCACCGGCAATATTAACCGTATAGGTAAAGCCATCTGCACTGGGATCACAGCTGGCTGGCAAAGGTGGTGGTACAGGTGTAATTGTCAGTCCTGTATGGCCCAAGGTAACTGCATCCCTATCTTCACAACCGGAGGCATCCCTTGTAATTACCGTGTATTCCCCTTCAGGTAAATTGGTAAAACTATGGGTATCACTGGCGGTATTTACGACTGGACCGACAACGTTTCCGTTGACATCCAATAAAGTATAGGTATAAGGAGCTACACCATTGACATTACCAGTAACATCAATGCTTCCCTCAACCACTCCCGCAGCACAGGTAGCATCATTGGGCACCACTGTGACATCAATTCCTGGATCTGGAGGTCCTACAGTAAAATCGACATCTATAAAACACCCTCTGCTATCCCTAACATAATAGGTATAATTTCCGGGGGAAAGATTTCCGTATACAGCCTGACTTGTATAGTTGGTACCATCTATACTATATTCATATGGTGCCACCCCTACCGTGGTATCAGGTATCAAGCGGACTACCCCGGTATTGGGATCATCACAACGTGGGTCCGTAACATCGGCCGTGGCTACAATTACATCAGTAGGGCTTATGGTAACCACATTGGTTTCCACCACACAACCATTGCCATCAGTAATTTGGAACTGGTAAGTACCAGGACTTGGGGTTGTGTATACAAAACTACTTCCTGCAATAGGTGTAGTAAGTCCATACCCCCCTCCATTAATATTCACGGCATAATTGGCATAAGGAGGATTTCCATTGCCAATATTTACCCGAATATCGGCATCACCTGCACCAGGTACCAAGCTACAGGTAAGTTCTTTTTGTATGCTTACAGTAGAAGTGGTCTGTGGCCTTATATTCCTAACAACATCATCCATACAGTTATTTCCATCCCTTACCTGAACAGTATGGTTACCAGGGGTAAGACCTCCAAAACTTGCACTGGCACCACCGGCTACCCAAGGACCATTATCAATTCTGTACTCGTAGTTCCCATCCCCACCACTGGCGTTGACCACCATGGTTGTAGCATTGGAACTATCAAAACAAAAATCGGAAGCTCCAGTATCCAACACCAAAGTGGGCGCCGTTAAAGAAGTAAAAGTATAACTTGCGGAAGCAGTACAACCACCACCGTCTACAACACTAATAGTGTATGGCCCGGTATCATCGGTCAAGCCAGTAAAATTTGGATTGCTCCTAGGTCCCGCAGTAGTTCCGTTTGGTCTGGTAAGGGTATATTGAAATCCGCCCCATCCACCGGAGGCATTCCCGTTTACCGCTCCCCTATTGTTGTTTTGGCAACTCATATCGGTCCATATAGGAGATATGGTCAAAGCAGCTGATGGTTCCGCAATAGTTAGGGTTGCCGTATCAACGCAATTGGTATCTTCATCCGTAACCGTTATGGTATATGAACCAGCACTTAGTCCACCTACAGAAACTATACTGGAAGTCTGGCCAGTTACTACAGGATTTGCATCTATTTGATAACTGTAAGTACCATTAAATCCGTCCACTATAAAACGACCTGCCCCATCGCTATCCCCAAAACAGGTTACATTGGTCAACAACTGACTAGTAACCCCAATAGAACTAATATCTGTTATGGCAAAACTTTCTGTATAATTACAACCAGCAGAATCGGTTACCCTAAAGGTATAACTACCAAGACCCAGACCGGTGAAGGTATTGGATCCACCATTATTTACACTGGTCGGGGCTATAATTTCATAAGTACTTATGGCCGCACCTCCTGTTACCGTTAAGGAAACGGACGCAGTACCTGTGGCACAATCTATACTGGATACCGTAAAATCGATATCCGTAGGTTTGTTCAACGGACTAAAAACAATGGCCGGGAGGGTAGAAACACAACCATTGGCATCGCGTATCTGCGGGGAGTATGTCCCTGCGGAAATTCCATTAAAGACCGTATTGTTCAGAATGAAGCCAGACCCAATGCTGTACTCATATGGACCGACACCTCCACTAACTCCCGAAAAGGTAATCTGGCCCCCACTTTCATTTAAACAAGTTGGGGTTTGGGTAGCATTGGCATTTCCTAAAATAGTAGAAGGGGTACCTATGGTCCTACTGACTGCTGGAGTGGTACAAGAAAAAGTATCTTGCTGATACCTTATTACTACATTGTAATTCCCTGGCGCCAAATTGGAAAAAACATTACTGTTCTGAAACGTACCGCCATTATTAATACTGTATTCCAGGTTATAACCATTACTATTGGTAACATTTACGGAAATACTTCCGTTATTGGAACCCCCGCAATTGGCGTCTATAGAACTGATATTGTATACTGGGGGTGGAATATTCTCAACATCAACGGCTGCATTTTTGGTACATCCATTGGCATCCATTACCACTATATTATAGGTACCTGGACTACTAACCGTATGTGTGGTGGAAGTTGCGAAACTTCCCCCGAAGGCACCTCCATTAACATTATATTGATATGGTCCCGTACCACCGCTTGCATCTATAGTGATATCCACTGAAGTGGCACCACAGCCAAAACTGTCGGTCGCAAAGGCAGTAGCATCTACAGGTACAAGTCCCGCACCTATGGTAATCGGATTTCCATTAATGGTACTAATGGTCTGGGTACAACTGCTGCCCGCCTGAACGGATACCGAATAGGTTCCGGCCCCAAGATTATTAAAGGTATGGGTGTTGGACCCATTGGGACCAAAGGTATTCATGGTAGCACCGTTTCTTATTAACCTATAGCTATAAAATCCGGGTACACCCGAGATGTTGATACTTATGCTACCCTTATCACCACTACAGATGATATCTACCATGGAAACATCCACAGTCATATCCACTTCGTTTATGGTTACGGTTTGTGATGGGAAAACACATGCACTTGGGGAAGCGTTCTTTAAACGCGTATACACCTGATAATTACCAGGTGTAAATATATCGAAATACGGATTGTCCTGATAGGGGCCTGCAGCAGAATTAAGACTGTATTCGTAACCAGCAGGTACATTGGTAACCTCTACCCTTCCTGGATTGCCACAAATTATATCCTGTGTACTAAGCTGGGGATTCAAGGGATTGGAAGATACCCTAAAATAATAAAAAGCCCCTGACCCTACCCTAACGCGATATTCCCCCGCAACGGAGGGATCACTGGCATCAAGAAAGTAAGTTGCACTTGTTACTGCCGGGCCATAACAACTATTGTCCTTTACGGGACAGGTGTCCGTTCCTACGAAAACGCAGCTCGACGAAAGTTTCTGCCATGTAATGGTGCCAGATCCACTCACTGAAACCGTTCTATCATCTCCAGTTCCACAAAGAAAAAATTTGGCCAAGGTGCTACCATCGTTGGTACAGGTCACCTGTTCATTGGCACCGTTGATGATTGTAGCAAACATCATTGGACTGGAAGTAACATCAATTGCGACCTCTTCGTTGGTATTAATTCTGGAACTCTCCAGAAAGTTATTCTCCTGGGGTTGTTCAACAACAATCTCTATTGCATTTATATTTTCGACTGCAGATGAAACATCCGCTATAAGCTCATAAACTATAGAGTTTGCCTTCGAGGTACTAAACACAATGCTTAGTGCTAGCAGAAGTAGGGCATAATAAATATACCGTGGTTTTTTCGGAAGCATAGGTTAAGTAGGTTTTACAAAATATAATTGGACTTGGGGAAGTCTAAGTATATTTTCGATGTAATAGTTTTGCTTATATTTTATATTTATCTTTAGCGTTCTAAGCTACATTATTAATTATTTAACGTTGAATTATGAAAAATAGTATCTCAATTATATTTATCGCCTTGATGTCTTTGAATTTATCATGCGCACAACAAACTGAAAATGAAGTTAATAGCACAGACAATCCTCCGTTCACCGCAGAGCTAATAATCGATGAACTACAAATACCCTGGGGATTTACCTTTCTTCCCGATGGCAGTATGCTTATTACGGAAAAGACAGGTCAATTGATCCATTTCAAGGATGGTAAAAAAAATATAGTGGACAATGTTCCAGCCGTATATGTTAGAGGTCAAGGAGGGCTGTTAGATGTTGTTCTACATCCCGATTACGCCAATAATGGATGGGTCTATATATCCTATGCCTCTGAAGAAGGTGATGATAAGGGTGGAAATACCGCCATTATAAGGGCAAAGTTGAACAACAACAGCCTTACCGACACCCAGTTACTGTACAAGGCTACACCAAATACCACAAGTGGCAACCACTTTGGATCCCGAATGGCTTTTGATAATGATGGGTATTTATACTTTTCCATTGGAGACCGCGGGGACCGGGACGTTAATCCTCAGGATATCACCAGGGATGGCGGAAAAATATATCGTTTAAACGCGGACGGGAGTATTCCTTCAGACAATCCTTTTGTAAATACCGAAGGGGCAAAAACAGCCATATATAGCTATGGACATAGAAATCCCCAAGGTCTGGTAAAAAACCCTATGACCGGTGAAATCTGGGATAACGAACACGGGCCACAGGGTGGCGACGAAATCAATATTATTGAAAAGGGCAAGAATTACGGATGGCCGGTAATTACTTATGGCATCAACTATAGCGGCACCCCCATTACGGATAAGACTGAAATGGAAGGCATGGAGCAACCAATTCATTACTGGGTACCCTCCATTGCACCAAGTGGAATGGCCTTTGTAACTTCAGACAAATACCCGGAATGGAAGGGTAATTTATTAATAGGTTCCTTAAAATTTCAATATTTGGAAAGATTGGAGCTAAAGGGCAACAAAGTTGTTTACAGAGAAAAACTAATGCCCGAAATGGGACGTGTACGCGATGTAAGACAGGCAGCTGACGGTTTTATATATGTGGCCGTGGAAGGCAAGGGAATCTATAAATTGGTACCAAAGAAATAATAGCCCTTAAATTGAATAACGTATCATAATCTTAAAAAGTAATATATGAAGCTTCTGCTTTTAAGCTATATTTCCTGCATTTCATTATTGACCTTTTTTTTGTTCCAGGACAAGGAATTGGAAGAAAGTATCAGTAGAGGTGCGGATATTTATTCAGACTTCTGTATAAACTGCCATATGGCGAATGGAGAGGGTGTTGAAAAAACATTCCCTCCATTGGCCAAGTCAGATTTTTTATTGAACAAAAGAGAGGAAAGCATAAGGGGCGTAAAATACGGCCAACAAGGCTATATATTGGTGAACGGGGTAGCCTATAACAATATTATGCCTCCAATGGGATTGGAAGATGAGGAAATTGCGGATGTAATGAACTATATCCTAAACTCCTGGGGCAATAAAAGCGACAGCATAGTAACCCCCGAAGAGGTTTCTATGAGTGTCAATAAATAGCTTAGCCCCTACTGGCGTCCATGGCATTCTTTACGGACCCGTATTTCTTTAATAATTTTTCTGCCTCGGCATAATCAATTTTTAATTCCTCTACCAAATATCGGGTTCCACGATCTACCAACTTTTCATTGGTAAGCTGCATATTTACCATTTTATTGCCCTTTACCCTCCCTATCCTGATCATTAAGGCAGTGGAAATCATATTGAGCACTAGTTTTTGTGATGTTCCACTTTTCATCCGCGTACTTCCGGTAAGAAATTCAGGTCCCACATTTACTGCGATGGGAATCTCTACAGCCTGCGTCAAGGGAGAACCTGGATTATTGGTGATACAAGCAGTCAACAATCCATGGGCGGCAGCCTCCTTTACCCCTCCAATGACGTATGGAGTAGTACCCGATGCCGCTATTCCTACCACCGTATCGTTCTTTGTAATATCAAAAGCTTCCAAATCCTTCCAAGCCTGAACGGTATCATCCTCGGCATTTTCAACAGCCTTTCTAATCGCTACATCCCCCCCGGCGATCAATCCAATTACATGATCGTGCGACAACCCAAAAGTGGGTGGAATTTCCGAGGCATCCAAAATACCCAATCGGCCGCTGGTTCCTGCTCCTATATAAAATAGCCTGCCCCCTTTATCGAATCTTTCTTTCATGGCATCTACCAATTTGGTCACTTCCGGTATAACCATTGCTACCGCATCAGCAATCAATTGATCCTCCTTGTTCATATTTCTAAGGATTGTTGCAGTATCCATCAATTCCAGATCATTATATTTTGATGGCAATTCGGTTATCTTTTTATAATCTTGCATATTTTTTTTGGTTGGTATTAAATTTATATAGGATTAAATTTTGGTTTAACTTAAGTGTTTCAACTTAATAAGACTGGTTAATTTGGCAATTTGAAAAATCAAGACTGTACTTTTGTTATTCCAATGGAAATATTCTAATAATTGGACTAAATTCTGTTTCACAAATCATAGTATACTTTTATAATATGACAAACTTAGGAAAATTTAGTTTTTACATTGGACAAAACCAAAAGTGGATATTAAAAAAAGCAAAGACAATTGAAAAATATAAACCATATTAATAAGTAAATGTCATTAAAGCAATTTTACTTTAACTTCCCTAAAATCCATTAACTTATCATCCTCAGGTTCCAGTTCTGTAATTAAAACATCAATACTGTCCAAATCACATATCTTAAACCGTTGTGTAGAATTTAACTTCTCGGAAATTGATGGCGCCACAATTTTTCTGGAGGCATTTATCATAGCTTTTTTTATTTGAACAATATCCCAATCAAAGTCGGTTACTCCATTTTTTACGTCGATGGAGTTGATACCCAAAAAGCAGATATCTACCTTAATATCATTCAACATGTTTATAGCGCAACCGCCAATAGCAATTTGGGAATCCTTGGATAATTTTCCACCAACCAATATTACTTCCACATCCGATTTGGCCATTAATTGAACAGCAACAGGCAAACTGGGTGTAAAACAGGTAATTTTCAAATTGGGTGGAATCATTCGGGCAATTTCAATATTGGTAGTTCCACCACTTAAGAGTATAACTTGTCCACTCTTGATCAAGGTTATTGCCTTTCTGGCAATACTTGACTTACTCTCAAGAGCATATATGTCGTGATTTTCAACATTGTAATTGTTAAATCCTAATGATATGGCCCCACCATGTACCTTCTTTAATTTTTTGGCAGCGCTTAGCTCCTTGATATCACGGCGAATGGTATCTACCGAAACACTCAAAAGTTCGGCAATATCCGTAAACAAAACCCTATTATGGATTCTAACCTCGTTTAAGATTACTTGTTGTCTCTCAGCTTTTAACATAAAATTGTCATATTAACAGAATATAGTCAATATTAGCAAAAAACAGCAAACAAACCGTATACAGCTAATAATTTTAATAATTAATGCAATATATTGCAAATTATTGCAATAGTTGCAGTTTTTTGCATATTTTTGAGAATGTTAAATATTCTATTTCTAATTCAATTTACTAAAAATTAACTCTAAAAGCCGATGAAAAAATTTCAAACAATTAGAGGAAAGTTACCAAGCCATTTATTCCTATGGCTACTTCTGGTAATGAGTACAAACGTATTTGGGCAACAATCCCCAATTACAATCAGTGGAAACATTACTGAAAGTGGTTCTGGGATACCCATAGCCGGGGCTTCTGTATTTATTGCAAATACATCTTTCGGTGCCGTTTCGGATTTCGATGGAAACTACAGCTTTAAGGCTGCTCTTGAAAACGGGGATTATGTTCTCACCGCTAGCTATCTTGGATTTAGCACTCAAAAAATATCCTTCAGTGCCTCGGGCGGAGATATCACTCAGGATATTGTTCTGGCAGAAGACCTTCTAAGCCTGGACGAAGTAGTGGTTACCGGGACAGGGACAGGAGCCAATAAAAGATCCCTAGGAAACGCCATATCCTCTGTAAAATCAGAAGATTTGACCAATAATGGCGCAACCCAGGTAGACCAGGCCATTGCTGGAAAAGTTTCTGGTGCCTTGGTACAACAAAATTCCGGAGATCCTGCGGGTGGTATCAGTATAAGACTTAGAGGCCCTAGCACCATTGCCGGTAGTTCCGACCCATTATATATTGTGGATGGGATTATTATAAGTAACTCCAGTAACGAGCTTATAGATTTGGGAGGTAACTCCCAGAACAGGTTGGCCGACCTAAACCCCAATGATATTGAAAAAATAGAAATAATCAAGGGTGCAGCTGCAGCGGCGATCTACGGATCAAGGGCCAGCAACGGGGTAGTTCAAATTTTTACCAAAAAGGGAAAGAGTGGTGAACCCAAGTTTACCTTTATGACGAATACCAAGCTAAACGAGCTAAGAAAAAAGATCGACTACAATACGGTTCCCCTAGCTTGGGAAGTAGCCACTGACAGAAACAATTTGGCTACGGTTGCGGTAGAACGCTATGATTTACAAGATGTTATATTCGACACCGGTTTCGGCTTGGAGAATTACTTTTCTGTAAATGGAGGAAATGAGAAAACCTCCTATTTTCTTTCAGCCTCACATTTGGATAATGAGGGAATCGTAAAGAATACCGACTTTAAACGTTACGGATTTAAAGCCAACATTACCCAGAAGGCATTTGATTGGTTGGATATTACAGGAGGTTTCAACTATGTAAGAAGTATAAGTAACGACGTTCCCAATGGTGGGATCAATTCTGCCTATGGATCCATTACAGGATTCTTGTTCAGCGACAATTCCATAGATCCGACCCCTGATGCTTCAGGAGTTTATCCCGTAACTTCTCCCCTAGTGGCCAGAACCAACCCATTGGAAGCGGTAGACCGATTTGATTTTGGACAAAAAACCAATCGTTTCATCTCCAGTATTGCCTTAGATGGAAAATTTAATGAGCACCTTTCCGCAAAATATACCTTGGGCATGGATTATTACAACCAATCTGCCTTTGCTTTTATTCCAATTAACAATACCTCTACACTTCCTGATGGATTTGCTAGAAGATCTGATTTGAACAGTTTTCAATACAATAGCGACCTTAATGTAACCTATAGAACGGATATATCAGATAGTATAAACTCTATTACTACGGCTGGAGGTTCTTGGCAATATGAAGAGAGAGATAGAGTAGGCATCAGTGCAACCGGACTTCCACCTGTTGTTCAAACAGCCACAGGAGGTAGTTTGTTGGAGCAAGGCGAAACTAGATCCCAAATTTCATATTGGGGAGCTTTTCTTCAACAATCCTTTTCCTTCATGGACAAACTATATATAAACGGAGCAGTAAGAATGGACGGAGCTTCAACTTTTGGTAAGGATGAACGCAATCAACTTTATTTTAAAGCCAGTGCCTCCTATGTTCTATCCGATGAGGATTTCTGGAAAGATGCCTTTTCAGACACTTTTAACTCTTTCAAATTAAGGACCTCATGGGGTCAGGCCGGTAACCTTACAGCATTGGGTGCCTTTGACAGATTTTCAGTATATACTCCTTCTGCCATTGGTGGTGCGGTAAGCCTTATACCCTCTACGGCTCAAGGAAATGAAAACCTGAAACCAGAAAGACAGGATGAAATTGAATTAGGTTTTGATGCCGGTTTTCTTAATAACAGATTAGGCTTGGAATTCTCATATTACCATCAAAAGGTAACAGATCTATTACTGCCAAGGGTATTGGCTCCATCAACAGGTTTTAGTTCTAGATTCGAAAACGTAGGAAACTTGGAGAATAAAGGTGTAGAGATACTACTTAGGGCCGCACCCATCAAAAATGAAAACTTTTCTTGGGACGTAACCGCCTCTTTCTCCAAAAACAAGAATGAGGTTACCAATGTTGCCGGCGGTGGCCGACTAACACTTGATGGAAGCTTCTCTACCAATTATGTAATAGAAGGTGAACCTTTAGGTGTTTTTTACAGACAATTCTATGCTAGAAACGAAGATGGTAGCATCGCCTTGGACGCCGATGGCTATCCATACAGAGGAACTACCGAGGATGGTGAATCATCCAAGGTATTGGGCGACCCAAACCCAGATTGGTTTGGATCTCTGATCAATGAAGTCTCATATAAGAATTTTTCATTAAGAGTACAGTTGGATGCTGTTCAGGGTTACGAAGTATTTAACTGGAACCGTAGATTGCTGGACAATGTATTGTTTGGCGGTGGATACAATGTTGGTCAAGAATTGTTGGGGAACCTTCCCAAAGGTTATGGAGGAGCACAGGCCAATATCTTTGAAGAGTTTGTGGAAGATGGATCTTTTGTTAAGTTAAGGGAAGTAAGCCTTAGCTATAACTTCAACCCTAAATGGGATTTTATAGACAACATAGCATTGAGTTTGGTAGGTAGAAACTTGGTTTCATGGGACAATTATTCCGGATGGGATCCAGAAGTAAGTGCCGCAGGTCAAAGCAATGGGGTAAGAGGATTTGATTTTGCTACAGTTCCAATCCCAAAGACCTATCAATTTGGAGTAAATGTTAGTTTCTAAACTTAAAAATAACAACGATGAAAAAATATCTAAATTTTAATATAAAGGCTATTGCACTATTGATGACCGTTTTGGCGGTATCATCTTGCGAAACCGATTTTGATAATCCCAATGCCGCTACGGACGCCCAGGTTTTTTCTTCTAGGGAAGGGATTTTGGCAGCAACCATAGGAATGCAACAATTGTATTCCACCACAGGCTTGAGATGGATAGTAGAAACACCAGCCGTAACCACCAGAGAGGCAGGTATTACCACTACCTTTCAGAATATGATAGATCTTGAGGACGGTGGGGACATTCCAAATTCCACTTCCAATATTGTCGGACTGTGGTCCACTATGCTTCGAGTAATGTCCATTTCTGAAGATATTGCAAAAAACGCACCTGATCTGAACATTAATGACGGCACCAAAAGTGGTCTGGTTGCCTACGCCAATTTATTTAAGGCAATGGCAATAGGAAGTATGGCACAGAACTACGAACAGGTAATTGTAGCCATCAGCCAAGATGGGGATGCCGCATTCGTATCTAGGACAGAAGCTTACAATACTGCAGTGGCCCTACTCAATGAGGCTCAAAACCTAATTGCGGCCAACCCAATATCCGAAGAGTTCAGCTCAGAGATCCTGAGAGGAAATATAGATTTGGAAAATACCCTTCAGGCAATGTCGGCTAGATACAACTTATTTGCAGGGAATTATGACGCCGCAATTTCGGCAGCGGGCTCGGTAGACGAATCTTCTACCTCCGTATTCACCTATGATTCACAAAATTTGAATCCGGTCTGGAGCAGGGTTTTTCAAAACGGTGTTCCCAATTTTAAACCTAGGGATAGCTTTGGCTTACCAGATTCTTTTTCTATAGACCCTGCTGATGGTCGCGTTGATTTTTATTTGGTTCCTTTGGATGAACTGAACATAAATCAACTACCCATAGAGGACCTTGCAGGATTCTTTGATGAGGAAAGCGGTACTGAATCCATTCCTGTTTATCTACCGGACGAAATGAACCTGATTATGGCCGAAGCAAATCTTAGGAAAACTTCAGCCGATATAACCGCTGCCGTAACGGCCATAAACAATGTTAGGACGGATAATGATGATGTCTTTGGGGTAAACGCCAATATTTCTGCTTATGCAGGGGACACGTCCGTTGACGCCTTATTGGACGAGGTATACCTTAACCGTAGATTGGAACTGTTCTTGACCGGAACCAGTTTGGAGGACAGCAGAAGGTTTGAACGACCTGAGCCCAGCACAAGTGCCAAGGTATTTACAGATGAAAGGAATAGAAACTTTTATCCTTATCCAAACACTGAGAGGGATAACAATAGCAATACTCCGGCCGACCCATCAATTTAAAGGAATTATTGTTTTAGATTACAAAAGGCCTACATTTATGTTTAAATGCTAGGCCTTTTATTTCAACACTCAATTACATATGCTCAAAAGAATTGCTGTTTTACTAACATTAGCGCTAACCTCCTGCTCGGTATTCAAACCTTCCATACCAACACCCAAGCATGAATTTAGAGGGGTATGGATAGCCACCGTGGTTAATATAGACTGGCCAAAAAGCGGCCTCGATGATATTGAAAAACAGAAACAGGACTATCTGAAAATCCTTGATTTTTATAATGACTTAAATTTTAATGCCGTAATTGTTCAAATTAGGGCAGCCGGGGATGCTTTTTATCCATCCCAATACGCACCTTGGTCAAGATTTTTGACCGGCAATGAAGGAGTAGCTCCAGAACCTTATTACGATCCATTACAATGGATGATACAGGAAGTACATGCCAGGGGAATGGAGTTCCACGCATGGCTTAACCCCTACAGGGCCACCTTTGATGAAAAATTGGAAATCCTAAGCAAAAACCATGATTACAACCTTCACCCGGATTGGATGCTGAAATACGGAAAAAAATACTATTACAATCCCGGATTACCGGAAGTACAACAGCATTTAACAAATATCATGGGAGAAGTCGTGACCAATTACGATGTAGATGCAGTTCATTTTGACGATTACTTCTATCCCTATAAGATAACCAATGAAACCTTTGAGGATACAGATGCCTATTCCAAATACGCCCAACCACGGCAATCCTTGGAAGATTGGAGAAGAAGCAATATAGATAGTTTGGTCAAGAAGGTACACAACACCATAAAAATTAAAAAACCTTGGGTACAGTTCGGTATAAGTCCGTTCGGAGTATGGAAAAACAACAGCACCGATCCTCTTGGATCGGACACCAAAGCCGGGCAGACCACCTATGAGGACCTATACGCCGATCCGTTGTTATGGATGAAAATGGGTTGGATAGACTATTTGGCACCCCAAGTATATTGGAGCATGGATCTACCCGTAGCATCCCACAAAAAGATAGTGGACTGGTGGTCCAAAAACAGTATTAATACCAACCTATATATTGGCAACGGACCCTACAAAATTAGAAACAACAGTGACAAGGCGTGGGATAGGAAAAAAGAACTTCCTAACCAATTAAGCTTCGCCAGAGAAACTAACAATGTAATCGGTAATGTGTTTTTTAGTGCCAAATCCTTAATGTCAAACAAAGAGGATGTGCTAAAAATATTGAAGAAAAAATACTACCAAAATATTGCTTTGCCCCCTACTTCGCCTTTACAAAAAAATGCATTTCAGAGTGAAAGTATTGAAACACAATTTCAGGAAAAAGATGGTCTTTTACATTTCAGTATTCCATCAACAGAAAGACAAAATTTAAGATATGCTTTGGTATATGTAGCCAAAAAAGAATCAAAATTAAACCTGGAAAATTCAGATAAATTAGTCGCTAAAATTCCTTTACCGGAGTCCGGTAATTTTAGTTTTGACCGTTCGGGATTCAAGGGACGAAAACTTTTGGCCTTAACATTTATAAATAATTTTGGTCAGGAAAGTAGACCCAAAATCATCAGTCTAAATTAAAGTCAAAGAAGATTTGATATCTTCATGAACAAGAAAATAAAAATTAATTTTAGAACATAAAAAGCAGGTAAAATGATTCAAAAAGACAAGTGGGCATGGGCGTGGGTTCCTGTTTTATACTTTACACAAGGCATTCCATACGTACTTGTAGTTACAGTTTCGGTAATAATGTATAAAAAACTGGGTATCAGTAATTCAGATATTGGTTTGTACACGAGCTGGTTATACCTTCCGTGGGTATTAAAACCCCTTTGGAGTCCGTTTGTGGATCTCAATGGCACCAAACGAAAATGGTTTTTGAGCATGCAGCTAATTATTTCCCTTGCCATCCTGGGAGTGGGTTTAACCGTGCCGACATCCATATTTTTTACCACCACTTTGGCCTGTTTTTGGATGGCAGCTTTTGCTTCCGCAACCAACGATATTGCATCGGATGGATATTACATGTTGGGCCTGACAGAAAAAAAACAGGCCTTCTTTGTGGGCATGCGAAGTACCTTCTATCGCCTGGCCATGATCACCGGTCAAGGACTCATTGTTATCCTCGCAGGATTTCTGGAAAACTATTATGGGGACAACACAAAAGCATGGTCTGTCACCATGATCGCCGCTGCCATTTTAATGTTGGCATTGACCATTGCCAACTTTTTTGTGACTCCAAAATATGAAACATCCGAAGCCATTGTTCAAGTAAGACCTGAGGGATTTTTGGACGTATTTATTTCCTTCTTTAAGAAGCCAAATATTGGAATCGCCCTGGCCTTTATTTTAAGTTATCGCCTCGGGGAATCCCAATTGGTAAAAATGGCCGCACCCTTTTTGTTGGACAAAACCTCAGCGGGCGGATTGGAATATTCCACCGAGGCGGTAGGAACCATTTACGGAACAGTTGGAGTAATTATGTTATCGTTGGGAGGCATACTTGGTGGCATCCTGATTTCCAAGGACGGATTAAAAAAATGGATGCTGCCAATGGTCTTGTCCCTTAATCTGCCCAATGCCATGTACGCCTTTTTGGCTTTGACAAAAACAACTAGCATAGTGGCAGTTGTGGCAACAGTGGTTTTGGAACAGTTTGGTTATGGCTTTGGCTTTGCCGCCTTTCTGATCTTCTTGATCTATGTTGCCGAGGGAATTTCCAAAACTTCACATTATGCCATAGCCACCGGATTTATGGCCTTGGGAATGATGCTGCCCGGAATGGCAAGTGGCTATATACAGGAATGGCTCGGATATGGAGGCTTTTTTGTCTGGGTGGTCATAGCTGCCCTTCCCGCGTTCTTCCTTTTAAAATTTATTAAATATCCTGCCGATTACGGTAAAAAAACCAATACCGATGATGTTTAAAATTGCACCCTCTAACACCGCCGCTACCCAGCTTGCCCTGAACGAGAAAGTTGGCCAATTGTTTATGCCCGCGGCCTTTATAAATGATACCGAAGAAGAAATACAAGGATTGGAAAAACTCATTGGCAAATACCATGTAGGTGGCCTCTGTTTCTTTCACAGTAGGGCAAGTGCCGCAACCAATTTTGAAGGAAAAAAGAAAATTGTTTACAATGAACAAAGCCTAACCACTCTTAATAACCTTATCCGTCGATACCAAAATGCGGCAAAATTTCCGTTGCTTATCAGCATTGATGCCGAATGGGGCTTGGCCATGCGGATAGAAAACACACCGCAATATCCCTATGCCATCACCTTGGGGGCCATACAGAACAAGGAGGATTTAATTTTTAAGGTGGGAAGGCAAATAGCCATGGACTGCAGAGAGGCAGGAATTCATTGGAATCTTGCACCCGTAGTGGACATCAATAACAATCCCAACAATCCCGTAATTGGCTACAGGTCATTTGGAGAAGATAAATTGAATGTCACCAAAAAAGCCAAAGCTTTTATAAAGGGAACACAGAGTGTTGGCGTTTTAAGCTGCATCAAACATTTTCCAGGACACGGAGATACGGCTACGGATTCACATCTTGGCTTGCCGATTATCACAAAATCCAAGGAAGCCCTAATCGAGAACGAACTTTATCCCTTTAGGGAAACGATAAAAAATGGAGTGGATAGCGTTATGGTGGGTCATTTATCCGTACCCTCTTTGGATAATGGTAAGGGTACTCCGGCCACTATTTCCAAAACCATTATTACAGGCCTTCTTCGTCAGGAACTCAATTTTAATGGCGTGGTTATATCAGACGCCTTGAACATGCATAGCGTTAGTAAAATGTTTCCGGAAAAAGGGGAACTTGAATGGCGTGCCTTTGATGCCGGAAATGATATCCTTTGTTTTGCAGAGAATACTGAGGAAGGCATTCAAAAAATAATGGGAAATGCAGACCCAGGCGAAATAGAAGAACGTTTTAAACGGGTATGGAAATTAAAGGAACAAGCCTTTGCCACCTATACCCTACCAAACACAATCAAAGAGGAACAGTCCTCTTTAAACAAACAGCTGGCCGAGGAAAGCCTTACTTTATTGACAGGGAGCGATAGGATTATTAGCGACTTTAAAAGAGAAGGCTTTAATTGCCTCTCCTTAGGGGAACCGACAAATAAAACGTTTTTGGAAGCCGCCTCCAAGATTGCTGCTAAGGGACCAAAAAATGAGGATAATGTTTTAATAGCCCTATATCCTCCAAAAGTTAAGCCGCAGAATAATTTTGAACTTAAAACTGAGGAATTGGAGCAGCTGCAGCACTTGTTAAAAACAAAGAAGGTTATGTTATATGTGTTTGGAAACCCTTATGTACTTAACCTCATTGAGTATAAGACCGCCAAAGCAGTGGTATTGGGATATCAAAATTTCATAGAGTTTCAAGATAATGCCCTGGCCCATTTCACTGCCGAAATTAATGCAAAAGGGACATTACCTATTACCATTAATCTAAAAGAGTCTTAAAGACAATGGAGAACGACATTATCAAATCCTGGAATAAAAATGCCCTTGAATGGATCAAGGTAATCGACAATGCCGATATCGAATCCAGAAAATTCACCAATAAGGCCATATTGGATCTCATTGGCAATTCTCCTGCCATCAAAATTGTGGATGTTGGCTGCGGGGAGGGATGGCTCACTAGAAGTCTTGGCACCATGGGTAAATTTGTGGTGGGCCTGGATGCCATTCCCGAATTATTGGAAAATGCTAAAATCAAAGGCGATGGCACCTATTATCAAATGTCCTACGAAGATATTATATTGGGAAAACCCATCCCTGAATCCCCTTTCGATGCGGCTGTATTCAACTTTTGTCTTTATCAAAGGGAAGGGCTGAGCCAACTTCTAAAGCAAGTAAAAAAATCGCTATCCGAAAATGGGTATATCGCCATACAGACCCTTCACCCCTACTTCTTATTGCAAAATAATTTGGAGTACAAGAGCCAATGGATCAACGATTCCTGGAAAGGCCTTCCGGGTAATTTCTCCGATGGCCATTCTTGGTATGCCCGTACCTTCGAATCATGGATGTCCGCATTTAAAAAAGCCGGACTTCAATTACACCAATTACAGGAAGTGACCAACGATGACCATAAACCCATTTCGATAATTTTTATATTGTCAGAATAGATCCAGGCCAACCTTATTAATCATAACAACATCAATAGTTAAAAATGAAAACATATAAAGTCATCGGGCTAATGTCAGGAACCTCCTTGGACGGATTGGACCTGGCTTACTGCCACATATGGGAAACCCCCACGGGTTGGGATTTCGAGATTAAACAAACGCAAAGTATTTCCTATAGCGAAGAAATGCAGACAAAACTTAAAAACTCCATTTACCTTCCCGCAGACCAATTGCTACAATTCCATAATTCCTATGGCAGCTGGCTAGGGCTGCAAGCCAAGGATTTTATTGAAGCCCATACCCTGGAAGTCGACTTTATCGCCAGCCATGGCCATACTACTCATCATCAACCACAAAACGGACTCACCTTCCAAATAGGTTCTGGACAGCATTTGGCCAATGAGAGCGCCACAAAAGTAATTTGCGATTTCAGGACCAACGACGTGGCTTTGGGCGGACAAGGTGCTCCCTTGGTACCTATAGGGGATCAGCTTTTTTTTGGTGAGTACGATTACTGTCTAAATCTTGGCGGAATTAGCAATATTTCCTTCGAACAAGATGGCAAAAGATTGGCCTATGACATAGGCCTGGCCAATATGATCCTCAATCATATTACCAAAAAAATAGACCTCGATTATGACAAGGGGGGTTCCTTGGCAAAGACAGGAGATATTAACCAAGACATGCTGGACCAACTCAACGACCTTCAATTCTATAAATTACCCTTTCCAAAGTCCATTGGATTCGAATGGTTTGTGGAAAAAGTAGTTCCCATTGTTGAAGCTACCAAGGACAGTATTGAAAATTTACTGCATACGGCTGTTCACCATATATGCGAACAAATAGCCATTCAAGTAAAGGGGCATGGGAATAAAACAAATAAGAGCTTATTTGTTACCGGGGGTGGGGCTCTAAACACCTTCCTTATGGATTGTTTACAGGAGAAACTTGGGGAGGAAACTAAAGTTGTTGCCCCCTCTAAAACCTTGATCGAATTTAAAGAGGCCCTGGTATTTGCACTTATGGGAGTCTTGCGGGAAGAACACAAAATTAATTGCCTCAGTTCCGTTACGGGGGCCAAAAGGGATTCCTTTGGCGGTGTTATTTATATACCGGCCTAAAACATATCGTTTGGTATATTAAATCAAAACCTTATCTTGGTTACATAAATATTACCTCTTTACAAAACCAAAACTATAATGAGCGAGAAACAAAAAAAAGCAACCGCCTATTGGAAAGAAAATGTCCGTTATTTATTTATTCTTTTAGCCATATGGTTTGCCGTTTCCTTCGGGGCCGGAATATTATTTAAGGATACCCTGAACACTATAAAAATTGGTGGATTTAAATTGGGATTTTGGTTTGCCCAACAAGGGTCTATCTACGTTTTTGTGATCCTAATATTCGTTTATGTACGCCTTATGAACAAGTTGGACAAAAAGTATGGTTACAACGAATAGCCTCTTTGAATTTTCCAAAACGGCTTATAAATACCGAAATCCTTTGGGCTTACCACCCAATTGGTCAAAAACACAATCCAAAATATCAACCAAAAAACTTAAAATATGAGTGTTCAAGTCTGGACGTACCTCCTTGTAGGAGTCACCTTTGCCCTGTATATAGGAATAGCCATTTGGTCCAGAGCAGGATCAACCAAGGAATTTTATGTAGCCGGTGGTGGGGTTTCCCCCTTGGCAAACGGAATGGCCACTGCGGCCGACTGGATGTCGGCAGCTTCCTTTATCTCCATGGCCGGAATTATTGCCTTTGCAGGTTATGATGGCTCGGTTTACCTAATGGGCTGGACGGGAGGCTATGTGCTCCTGGCCCTACTCCTTGCCCCCTATTTGCGAAAATTTGGAAAATTTACGGTTCCAGATTTTATAGGGGACCGCTATTATTCCAATACCGCCCGTATGGTGGCCGTGTTCTGCGCATTGATTGTTTCCTTTACCTATGTGGCCGGACAAATGCGGGGTGTTGGTGTGGTCTTCTCTAGGTTTTTACAGGTAGACATCAATACTGGGGTGATCATTGGAATGGTCATTGTACTCTTTTATGCTGTCCTGGGAGGCATGAAAGGAATTACCTATACACAGGTGGCCCAATATTGTGTGCTAATATTCGCCTTTATGGTCCCTGCCATTTTTATTTCCTTTCAAATGACAGGCAACCCTATCCCACAACTGGGAATGGGTTCTACCCTTAATGATGGTTCGGGAACCTTTTTAATGGATCGGTTAAACGGGCTATCCACAGAATTGGGCTTTGCCGAATATACCGACGGTACAAAATCGGTCATCGATGTCTTTGCCATTACCTTGGCCCTTATGGTAGGTACGGCAGGATTACCCCACGTAATAGTAAGGTTCTTTACCGTAAAAAGGGTCAAAGATGCGCGCAAATCGGCCGGACTTGCATTGTTGCTTATCGCCATCCTTTACACTACGGCTCCCGCGGTTTCGGTTTTCGCGAAAATAAATTTGATAGATACCGTAAGCAACGAAAAATACAGCCTTATGCCCGTTTGGTTTAAAAACTGGGAGGAAACAGGATTATTGACCTTCGACGACAAAAATAAGGATGGAATTATTCAATATGTGGCCGACAAGGATAAGAACGAATTAACCGTAGACAACGATATTATGGTGCTGGCCAATCCAGAAATTGCCAACCTGCCGGCCTGGGTAATTGCCTTGGTGGCCGCTGGAGGTTTGGCTGCTGCCCTCAGTACTGCAGCAGGATTGTTATTGGTTATCTCGGCCTCAGTTTCCCATGACCTGATCAAAAAAGTATTTAAACCCAATATCTCTGAAAAAGGTGAGCTATGGGCGGCGAGGGGTGCAGCAACAGTTGCTGTGGTTATTGCAGGGTATTTTGGAATTAACCCCCCTGGATTTGTGGCGGCCGTAGTTGCCCTTGCCTTTGGACTGGCGGCAGCCTCCTTTTTCCCTGCCATTGTCCTGGGCATTTTTTACAAAAAAATGAACAAGGAAGGCGCCATTGGAGGTATGGTAGTTGGGATAAGTCTAATGCTGTTCTATATGGCCAAATTTAAATTGGGCTGGTTGGGCGAAATTCCCGATAAGTCGGAGTGGTGGTTTGGCATATCCCCGGAAGGCTTTGGAACCGTAGCCATGATCGTCAATTTTATTGTTGCACTGGTCATTAATAGGTTTACACCCGAACCCCCGGAAAACGTGCAGGAAATAGTAGAGAACATTAGGATTCCCAGTGGTGCAGGAGAGGCTGTGGACCACTAATCCAAGTAGCTGGACCAAAATGTTGATGGTTTAAATAAAATGCAGATCAATTAGAAGTAATTGTCTACTTTGAACAGGGAATGGAACAAACCTCTTATCTCCTTGCCAAGGTTTTAACACATTCTCATAAAATTGGCATTTCAACATTAAATTCATATTAGGAAACCTTCCTTTTATGGATGATTTATATAAATTTATAGAAATTTTAAAAATACGATGAGCAATTATCACATTAAGCATTTAGAAGAGTACTATCAGGTTTATCGAAAATCGGTTCGCGAACCAGAAAATTTCTGGGGAGAAGTGGCCGAAGAGCATTTTTTATGGAGAAAAAAGTGGGACAACGTTTTAAGTTGGGATTTCGAAAAACCTGAAATTAAATGGTTCGAAGGGGCACAATTAAATATTACCGAAAATTGTATAGATAGGCACCTACTTGCCAGGGGAGAAAAAACGGCCATTATTTTTGAGCCCAATAACCCGGAGGAGGAAGCCCAACATATTACTTACCGTCAGCTTCACCAGCGCGTTTGTCAACTGGCCAACGTATTAAAGGATCAAGGTGTTAAAAAAGGGGATCGGGTCTGTATATACCTACCCATGATCCCGGAATTGTCTATTGCCCTCTTGGCCTGTGCCAGGATAGGTGCGATACACTCCGTGGTGTTCGCTGGTTTTTCATCCACTGCCCTGGCTACCCGTATCAACGACAGTGATTGTAAATTGCTAATAACCTCTGATGGCTCCTATAGAGGTTCCAAATCTATTGACCTGAAAGGAATTGTAGACGAAAGTTTGGAAGATTGCCCTGGAGTTAAAACGGTTTTGGTCGTAAAACGTACCAACGCCAAAATAAATATGACGGAAGGGCGTGACAAGTGGCTACAGCCCTTATTGGAAAATGCCTATTTGGATTGCGTCCCGGAAATAATGAACGCAGAGGATCCTTTGTTCATTTTGTATACCTCCGGTTCTACCGGAAAGCCAAAGGGAATGGTACATACTACCGCAGGCTATTTAGTGTATACCGCCTATACATTTAAGAATGTTTTTCAATATACGGAGAACGATGTTTACTGGTGTACTGCGGATATTGGCTGGGTTACCGGACATAGCTATATTGTTTACGGCCCCTTGGCCAATGGCGCCACCACCCTCATGTTCGAAGGGGTACCCAGCTATCCGGATTTCGGAAGGTTTTGGGAAATTGTGGAAAAACACAAAGTAAACCAATTTTATACTGCTCCTACAGCTATCCGCGCCCTGGCAAAGCAAAATATAGCCTTTGCCGAAAACCATGATCTGTCCTCGCTAAAAGTCTTGGGCTCCGTTGGGGAACCCATCAACGAAGAGGCTTGGCATTGGTACAACGACGTTATTGGAAAAAAGAACAGTCCAATTGTGGATACTTGGTGGCAAACAGAAACAGGAGGCATAATGATAACGCCCATTCCTTATGTTACCCCTACTAAACCAACCTATGCAACCCTCCCCTTTATAGGGATACAACCGGCATTGATGGACGAGCAGGGCAAGGAACTCAAAGGCAACCAAGTAGAAGGCCGACTCTGTATAAAATTCCCTTGGCCAGGAATGGCAAGGACCATTTGGGGCGATCATGATAGATATAAAGACACCTATTTCTCTGCATTTCCCAACAAATACTTTTCCGGGGATGGTGCCCTAAGGGACGAAGTAGGATACTACAGAATTACCGGTCGCGTAGATGACGTAATCATCGTATCTGGCCACAACTTGGGCACGGCTCCAATAGAGGATGCCATAAACGAGCACCCGGCAGTGGCAGAATCGGCCATTGTAGGTTTCCCTCACGATATTAAGGGCAATGCACTATATGGCTATGTAATATTGAAGGAAACAGGGGAATCCCGTAACCACGATAATTTAAGGATCGAAATTAACCAGATCATTACCGAGCACATTGGCCCAATTGCCAAACTGGATAAGATACAGTTTACCTCTGGCCTGCCAAAGACCCGTTCCGGCAAGATCATGAGGCGTATACTGCGCAAAATTGCCAGCAGGGACATGAACAATTTGGGAGATACCAGTACACTGCTAAATCCTGAAGTAGTAGAAGAAATTAAGGACAACGTACTATAATTAATTGGTGGGGCATTGCCACTTTATATAAAAACATAAAGTGGCCGTGCTTTCCGCTATATCTTTTTTATGCCGCGGACTTTTTGCCGGCACCAACCTATTTCCCCCAAAGACATAAAAAAGGATGCCGCTGCAATCACTAATGCGGAGACCGACCATTGCCTCAGGGAGGGTGGATTTCCGTAAAATATTTAAACGCTGGCTTATGTAGTAATAGTAAATTGGCATGCGCAACAAGCAAGATGCTGTTTATTAAAAACCACCATCCTGGAGCTTCCGAATAATTGAAATTCATTAGCTGAAAATGAATACTTTAAAGGCTCCAGCAATTATTTTTAAGTCAATTACCCGAAGGTAGACCTGTCTGGCCGAAAAAGGCAGGCCCATTAGGCATCGGAAGAAAACTTCCGATAACAATTCGAAGCAAGACCGGACAGAACGGGGAAGCGAACGAGCAACTAAATCTCACTTGGTGAGCAACTTTTACTATATGAGCAAAATTGAAATAAGGACAGTGGATGTCGTCCAATATATAAAGCCCTTGCGCGAGGGAGGCTCCCTTCCCGCAATTGTAAAGGCCGATGACGGATTCCTTTACGTTTTAAAGTTTAGGGGTGCCGGACAAGGAAAAAAAGCGCTGATTGCAGAGCTTATCGGTGGCGAACTTGCTCGGGCCATAGGACTTAAGGTTCCTGAAATGGTGTTCATGAACCTCGATGATTCCTTTAGCAAGACAGAGCCGGATGAGGAAATTCAAGACCTTCTAAAATTTAGCGTAGGCCTAAATCTAGGGCTACATTTTTTATCCAGTGCCATTACCTATGATCCCTTGGTATCCAGAATTGATGAAATGACTGCTTCAAAAGTGGTATTATTGGATAGCCTAATCAGCAATATAGACCGTACTGCCAAAAACACCAACCTATTACATTGGAATAAGGAATTGTGGGTTATAGACCATGGCGCAAGTTTTTATTTTCACCATAATTGGGATACATGGAAAAACCATCTTAGCAGAACTTTTCCACTTATAAAAGACCACGTACTTCTATCCAGGGCCACTAGATTAGCTGAAGCCGCCCATGAAATAAAACAATCGATCGAAAGCAACAAGTTTGAAGAAATTATAGCAACAATACCTGATGACTGGTTGCAGAGCGAATCGGATACCTTGACCCCAGAAGAAATGAGATCGGCCTACATAGAATATTTAAATGCCAAACTTTCTATGATTCAATTGTTAGTAAAAGAATCTGAAGATGCAAGATAGAGTTAAATATGAATATGCCATTATTAGAATTGTTCCCAAAGTGGAGCGGGAAGAATTCTTTAACGTGGGCGTTATACTGTTCTCAAAAAGGAAAAAATTTCTTAGGGTAAAATTTCATATCTGCAAGAAAAAGTTGGCCACCTTTTCTTGTGAAATCGACTTCGATACCTTGAATAACTATTTAAAAGCTTGGGAAGACATCTGCATTGGATCTCCAAAAGGAGGCACCATTGGCGAATTGGAATTATCGGACAGGTTTAGGTGGCTAACAGCCTCTAGAAGTACTATTATACAAAGTTCCGAAACCCACTCCGGTCTCTGTATAGAGCCAGAAAAGGAACTACAATATATATTTGATTCCTTTGTGCTTTAAACGCCACCACAGGCCAACTTAGAACTACTCATTAAGTCTCAATTCTCCTACAATATGCTTTAGCTGATCGTGGGTAATTGGCTTAACAATATAATCGGTGATTTCGCTTATTTTCTTTGCCCTCTCAATATCCACAGGGTCTACCGATGAGGAGACCATATAAATCGTTATTTTCTTTCCCAGTTTTGGCTTTATCTTTACATATTCCTCCATGAATTGAAATCCGTCCATGATAGGCATATCTATATCCAAAAAAATCACATCCGGAAGCTCCTTATCATTGTGTAGATTATCCAACATAAAATCCAAAGCCTCTTCACCATCCGAAAAAACCATAATCTTATCGGTCAAATTAAGTGATTTCATGGTCATGACCATGGTAAATTGATATATATCGTCGTCATCAACAATACAAACTTTTAAAGAACTACTCATTTACTATCTAATTAAAATTAATATTAAAGGTGGTACCCACATTTACTTCACTTTCAGCCGAAATAGACCCGCCATGCGCTTCGACTTGCGTTTTGGTCATGAACAAACCAATTCCCCTAGCATCGGGATGCCTATGAAAAACCTTGTTCAAACCAAACAATTTATGGCCATGCCTTTTTAAATTTATTCCTTGCCCATTATCAGTAACCTTCAAGAATTTTTTACCATTTTCAATTCCAGATGATACATATATTTCAGGTACTCTATCCGCACTCCTGTATTTTAGGGCATTTCCAACCAAGTTAAGAAAAATACTTTCTAAATAAATTTTATTGTAGGCAATATCGGGTAAATTTGAAAAATCGCTTTTAATTACGGCTCCAGTTCTCATAATTTCGCCAGAAAGTATTTCCTGTGTTTTAACCATCATCGAATGAAATTCAATTTTCTCCAGCTTATCCTCATTATTATCTTTCCTTATGTTTAAAGCCTCTACCAAAGTATTGAGTGTTAACGTAAGATGGTTGACAACGCTTTCCAATTTTTGGAACAGATCCACACGCTCCTCCTCACTTTGGGCAAGTTTATAAAACCCTAAAAGAGAATTAAGGTTGCTCACCGGAGCTCTTAAATTGTGTGAGGTTATCTGGGTAAAATCTGCCAGTTTCGTGTTTTGGGCAAGCAATTTTTTAGCAAAGACTTCTAACTCCTCCTTGGCCTTCAATATTTTTTTCTCTGCTATTTTTTGGGAGGTAATATCCCTTATGGCCGCCGATACCAATACCCCTTCTTCCGTTTTAAGTGGGCTGAGACTTATTTGTATAGGGATTGATTTTCCTTTTTTATTTATTGCGAATAATTCTTTTCCCTCCCCCATATGCCGTGCTTTGGGGTTGGCAAAGAAATCTGACCTTTGGCCAAGATGTTTGGCGCTATAGGCTTCAGGTATGAGAATTTCTACGGATTCACCTATTAGTTCCTGGGCGCTGTACCCGAATAATTTTTTCGCCTGCTTGTTAATCATATGAATGTTCCTAGCTTCATTGACTATCACCATGGCATCGGGAGCTGATTCCAACAGACCCCGAAATTTTATTTCCGCCATCCGCTGTTCCGTTACATCCTGGCATGTGCCCACCAACTCAGTTACATCACCTGCGTCATTCGTTATAATTTCTGCCAATAGCTGAATATTTTTCACCGTGCCATCCCTTAACTTGATTCGATGTAATAGATCCGGAAATTTTTTTTCCTCCAAAGAAAATTGCACATGATTTGTCACCATTTCCTTGTCCTCTGGATGCACAAATGAAAAATAGGTATCATAAGTCAACAGAGTCTCTTCATCAATATTAAAAATCTTATATAAATTGGAAGACCATCTCACCTCATTGGTAACTGTATTCCATTGCCAGTTCCCGATCATTGTTAGACGTTCGGCAAAATTAAGAACCTGATTTTTTCGCAATAGCTCGTTCTCCACATTCTTAATAGCAGTAATATCGGAGGCTACATTTAAAGTTCCTATTATTTCCCCATCCCCATTTTTAATGGCCGATATGGTTACCTGAACCGTAATTTTAGTGCCATCTTTCTTAATATAGGTCCATTCCCTAACATCAAATTCGTTATTTTCCGCCAACCCCTTAAATGAATCCTTGCCATATTTTTGGAACATATCCTGCCTAAATCTTTCTACCTCCTCCATCTTCACAAATACAAAAGGCATTTTTGCACCTACAATTTCATCAGCTGAATAACCCAATAAATACTCAGCTCCATGGTTGAAATGATTTATAATCCCTTTATCATTCGTTGTGATTATGGCAACCGACTTGGAATTGAATATGGCCTTTAATTCGGCATTGGCCTTATTGAGTGCCATTTCAGAAAGTTTTCTATGATTTATATCCTGAAATATGCCATAAAGCCGAACGCATACTCCGTCCTCAAATTCGCCATTGCCTACAGACCTCACCCAAATGGAATTACCCTTGGCGGTCACAAGTTCTAATTCTACATCATAAGGGACTCCCCTCGAAATTACCTTTTCTACCGACTTCCGTATTAAATCCCGACTTTCGCCTTCCTTATAAAAATTTATGGCAGTGTCCAAGCTAGGTTGAAAATTCTCCTCCACCTCATGTATTTCACGAACGACCGGACTCCAATAAATCGAATTCCTTTTCAAGTCTACTTCCCATATGCCTAAACGAGCTACCTCACTGGTTTTATCCAATATCTCCAACATACGGTTCCTCTCCTTTTCCCTTTCCTTCTGAGGTGTTATATCTCCGGTATGCATTAGTAAACCACCTATCTCTCCCTCCGAAACATACCATGGCCGAACATCCCAATATATCCATTGTATTGATCCATCAGCACGTTTAAAGGGTGCCTCCTCACAAATATCAATGGCGCCATTAAGGCATTTTTGATGGTTGGCTTTCCAATCTTCTCCTATTTCCGGGAATAGATCATAATGCGACTGGCCAATTATTTCCTTGCCTTGCATTTTATAATCCGTGATCCAACGTTGGGATACTGCTATATAGCGCATATCCTTGTCCAACATTGCAATGGCAGTGGGGGCTTGTTCAATAAAGATTTTATTATACTGTTCTCGTTGTTCAGATTCCCTTTTAGACATATTCAACTCCCTAAGATTTATAAAAAATTCCTAAAGTTAATATTTAATGGCCCTAGCAAATTAGCTTATACAACTGTTACAACCATTACATTCCCTACCAATTACAGGCCAAAATAGTTGCATATGGCCATAAATTTCAATCACATGATTCAAAATTTATGCCCATTTGTTAAAATTAGTATATTTTTCCTACATACGTCAAAGACAATAAACATGCGTTGCTATTTAGCCATTTTTAAGTAGGTTATCTAAAAAATCAAGCGATTCCAAGGTCCAAATCCGTGAATAGGATAAAATTAAGCTGTAAGCATCATTAAAACGTAACATTCAATCAATTCAGGAATTTTTGGAATATCAGGGATGGATCAATATTCCGTAACACAATTTTAACTCTAATATTTATTACCCTTAAAATCACTATATTGGCATACCCCCTTTTTTATACACTTAAACATAGCTCCTTTAAAACCAATCATAGATCAATGGAGGAAACCAATGAACACTTAAAGAGGGAGGTAGGTGCTATGGGGCTTAGTGCCAATCTTGTCAATATTATGATCGGGGCCGGAATATTTGCATTACCTGCTATTGTTGCGGCCGGACTAGGATCCTCCAGTATTTTCGCTTACTTATTCTGTGGCCTACTAATTACGTTGGTAATGCTCTGTTTTGCCGAAATTGGCAGTAAAGTAACCTCTTCAGGTGGGGCATATACCTATATAGAAACCTCATTCGGGCCTTATTTTGGTTTTCTTACGGTTATCTTATTTGTTCTATCCGCAACTTCGGCAGATGCGGCCGTAGCCAACGCCCTTGTGGATATTATTGGAACTATGTTTCCCGTTTTTAAATCGAACACCCTCAGAATATTGTTTTTTATTATCCTATTTGGCATATTGGGGTATATCAATGTAAGGGGAATAAAAGAAGGAATGCTTGTGGTAAAGACCATTACCATTATCAAACTAATCCCACTATTACTGTTGGTTATTTTTTCATGGGGGGAAGTATCCTTGGATCATCTTTCTATAAATTCCATTGCTAGCATTGAAGATATTGGTAAAATATCACTTATTCTATTTTTTGCCTTTCAAGGTGCAGAGTCGGGTCTATCCATTAGTGGGGAGGTCAAGGATCCAGCTAAAAATATTCCCAAAGCAATATTTATAAGTGTTGTCGGCGTTTTAATTCTTTATATCCTTATTCAAGCAGTTTCCTTAGGTGTACTTGGGGCATCTTTGGCCACCAATAAGGAAAATCCCCTTAGCTTTGTTGCCGATCAGGTTTTTGGCCCCATAGGCTTTACTATTATGACCATTGGAGCAGCTATTTCCATGCTCGGAAATTTAAGCAGTGAAATTTTGAGCATTCCCAGAATCTTATTTAGGGCTTCTAAAGATAATGTATTGCCCCTAAGTCCTCTCTCTAAAGTCCACGACAGATTTTCCACTCCCTACATTGCAATAATTGCCTATGCCACCTCGGGATTTTTATTGGCCTCCTTTGGTGGATTTCAACAAATGGCCATTATTTCCAGTGCATCCATTTTACTGGTCTATTTGGGAGTAACACTTTCAGTAATTAAACAGAGAAGAAAAAAGGCGAAACCAACTTCAAAAGAATTTAGGATACCCGGAGGCTACCTAGTCCCGATACTATCGGTAATTATTATTGTTTGGTTGTTATCCAACCTCGAACGCCAGGAGTTTATCGGATTTGGGGTCTATTTGGTGATCCTAACCTTTATTTATTTACTTAAGGACAAGATTTGGAAAAAAATAAAAAATTCCCAATAACATTGAATTCCATTAAGAATATATGTGCCGTTTAAAAGAAATTGATTTGATTAAGCCAATTTAGCTTTGTTCAATTTAGTAGAGAAAGACAATTCTTTTTTTACCCTAGAATTTTTGAACATATACAAACGTGCTACCTTGTTTTCGTTTTTTACGGAAACTTCACTTTCGGTAGAAGTAACAATACTCATGGTAACAGTTTCAACTTTCACTTCCTGTCCAACAGTGTTTGCTTGTGCAGCTACTCCGATAAAAAGAACAAAGATTAAAGTTAAAAGCGTTTTCATGATGCGTTGTTTTGTTATGTAAATTTAACGCCACATGCACCCCTGTATAGGTCACAAATCGTTTAAACCCCCTTATTTTTCGGTATCTGACAAATCTCCCGATTAAGTGCAGGAAATGTTCGGTGAGTGAAAACCGGACTAGAAAACGCTAATCGATATTAATGGTATTTAATCGATAAATCTTACACGATCAAAGCCGCCTAAAGCCACATTCATTCAAATTTTGTAGTATAAAACTTATAATTTAAACAAAGCTTTAAGTGGACTCGCCCGCCAAACGACTCTATTTATAACCGATGCCCGAATGCTCTTAGAATTTGAAGCTGTTTTAGTTACATCATCCATGGCCGCTCATAACTAGCTATAACTTAAAAGCAAACAAAAAGAGTTGTAATCAAAAGTTTGACTGGATAGATTTAATTCTGGTATGAGAAGATATCCTCTCCTTACCGATTCCGTTGCACCGAAATATTAAGCCAATTTAGCTTTGTTCAATTTAGTAGAGAAAGACAATTCTTTTTTTACCCTAGAATTTTTGAACATGTACAAACGTGCTACCTTGTTTTCGTTTTTTAGGGAAACTTCATTTTCGGTAGAAGTAACAATACTCATGGTAACAGTTTCAACTTTCACTTCCTGTCCAACAGTGTTTGCTTGTGCAGCTACTCCGATAAAAAGAACAAAGATTAAAGTTAAAAGCGTTTTCATGATGCGTTGTTTTGTTATGTAAATTTAACGCCACATGCACCCCTGTACAGTCCACAAATCGTTTAAACCCCCTTATTTTTCGGTATCTGACAAATCTCCCGATTAAGTGCAGGAAATGTTCGGTGAGTGAAAACCGGACTAGAAAACGCTAATCGATATTAATGGTATTTAATCGGTAAATCTTACAAGATTAAAGCACCTTAAAGCCACATTCATTCAATAATTGTAGTAATAATCTTAGTAAATTCAGGATGAGATTGGACTAGCAATTCGAATTAAGGCCTTTCTTAGATTATCCGTGCATGCCTTCGTTAGTCGAATGAACCAATACAGCACCATTAGGGCTATACACTTTTAAATATGGGTCTCAAAAATAAAATTGATATTTTAAAACTTTTAAGCAGGAAATCCGTAAGTATTTTTGAATAACAAACACTAAAGGATAAAGTATATGTAAAACATACTTTTGGTAAAACTGTCTTACCTTTATAAAGGCAAGATTTTTGTAGTTGTATAATTTTGGCATAACCTAAGTTGGTGCTACCAAGAAAATAGAACATAATAACGTTAAGAAATTTATCTATGAGACTTTTACAGATTACCCTATTTACTATTTTGGGATTTTCCGCAATCAGCTGTCAATCCAAAACCAAATCGGAACAAAAGCAAGAAATTATTGCACTCACCCCCAATGAACTCCAACAATATGAAACGGCCTATTTTGCCAGCGGTTGTTTTTGGTGTGTGGAAGCTATTTTTGAAAGTGTAAAGGGTGTAAAGGAAGTGGTCTCCGGTTATTCTGGCGGCAAAGAAAAAAACCCGACTTACGAGGACGTAGGTTACGGGCGCACTACACATGCAGAGGCAGTTGAAGTGTACTACGACCCAAAGCTTGTTTCTTTTGAAACCTTGGTAAAAGTATTTTTCGGCTCCCATGATCCCACTACCTTAAACCGGCAGGGTCCGGACAAAGGTGCCCAATACAGATCTATAGCCTTTTATAAAAACGATAGTGAAAAGAAGATAATTAACGACTACATTTCACAACTGCAAAAAGAAAAAGTCTATTCAGCTCCTATAGTTACGGAAGTAAAATCCTTTAAAATTTTTTACGATGCGGAAGACTATCACCAAGATTATGAAAAAAACAATCCCAACAACTCCTATATCTTAAACGTATCGGTACCAAGGTTGAAACGATTTCAAGCTAAATTTCCGGAATTATTAAAAGATCAGGCCCATTAATATATACTATTTCATGGAGTCAATCCTTAGTAGTTACTAACTGTTGTAACAAGAAGAATATTTAGAATTTACAATTAGGCCGACAGCATCAAGTGTGTCGGCCATTTTTTTATGTGCATTTTTAATATAACAATCAGGCCAATTTTAGTGTATTAGGGCAATATTTAATCACTTTTTTATACCTTTCAAGCTAACATTAAAAAAAATAGGATTAAAAAAATGAAATTACGACCAAAACTCCCATCTACCTTATTCTCCGCTACACTACTAGCTTTCATATTAATAGGTTGTGCAGGAACAGAAAAGGACAACACCCCATGGGTAAATCTCTTTGATGGCAAGACCTTGAACGGTTGGAACCAAAAAGGTGGAGTAGCAAAATATGAAGTAGTTGATGGTACTATTGTTGGAACCACAGTTCACAACACTCCCAACTCCTTTATGACTACAAACGAAATGTACGGTGATTTCATTTTAGAATTGGACTATAAAGTAGATCCCTCCATGAATTCCGGTATCCAGATCAGAAGCAACAGCCTTCCAACATACATGGACGGCCGAGTACATGGCTACCAGGTTGAAATAGACCCATCAGAAAGAGCTTGGAGTGCCGGTATCTTTGACGAAGCGAGAAGAGGCTGGTTAAATCCGTTGGACAATAACCCTAAAGCACAACAGGCATTTAAACAAAATGATTGGAACCACTACAGGATCGAAGCCATTGGAGACACTATAAAGACTTGGATCAATGACGTACCTGCTGCCTATCTTATAGATGACAAAACTGCTAGTGGCTTTATTGCCCTACAGGTGCATGGGATAGGAAAAGACAAAACAGAAGGAACACAAATTGTTTGGAAAAACGTTAAAATACTTACGGACAACCTGGAAGCCTATTCCAGAAAATCTCCTTTGACCCCCATAAACACCAAGAACAAATTAACCATAGGGGAAGAAAAGGACGGCTGGAAATTATTATGGGACGGGGAAACCACCAAAGGTTGGAGAGGTGCCCGTTTGGATGATTTTCCAGAAATAGGCTGGGAAATTAAGGACGGCCTGCTTACTGTATTGGCTTCTGGCGGAGAAGAATCTGCAGCTGGTGGCGATATAGTAACCACCGACCTATATGGAGATTTTGAATTAAAAGTCGATTTCAAACTTACCGAAGGGGGCAATAGCGGCATAAAATATTACGTAAATACCGATATTAACAAAGGTCCAGGCTCTTCCATAGGTCTGGAATATCAAATCCTGGACGATGCCCGCCACCCAGATGCCAAACTGGGCAATCATGATGGCAGTAGAACGGTAGCTTCCTTATACGATCTTATACAGGCAGACCCGAACAAACCCATCAACCCTATCGGGGAATGGAATACTGCCCATATCAAATCGATCAACAACCACGTTGAACATTGGTTAAATGGGACCAAAGTTTTGGAATATGAAAGAAAAAGCGATGACTATCGCAAATTGGTATCCGAAAGTAAATACGTAAAATGGCCAAATTTTGGTGAGGGAGATGAAGGACACATCCTTCTTCAAGATCACGGAGATCTGGTAAGTTTCAAAAACATCAAAATTAAAAGAATAAACAAAAGCGAATAAATGAAAACTAGAAGAGATTTTATTAAAAAAACGGCAGCGGGCAGTGCTGCTCTTAGCTTGGGAGGCCTAATAATGCCAAGTATGGGGTACAGTAATATTTTAGGGGCCAACGACAAAATTAATGTTGCGGTAATCGGGGTAAGAAGTAGGGCAAAGGCCCACTTCGTTGCCATAAACCAAGACCCCAATGCCAAAGTACTTTACAGTTGCGATGTGGATGACAAGATCCTGGAGGAACACAATGTATGGTGCAAGAAAAATATTGGTTATATCCCAAAAGTAGAAAAAGATTTTAGAAAAATTTTGGAAGATAAAAATGTTGATGCCGTTTTCATAGCTACACCGGAACATTGGCATGCCCCTATGGCCATCATGGCCCTACAAGCAGGGAAACATGTTTATGTAGAAAAGCCATGTAGCCACAATCCGCACGAAAATGAGCTCTTGGTTGCCGCCCAAAAGAAATATGGCCTAAAGGTACAAATGGGAAACCAACAGCGTTCCGCCCAAAGTTCCGCATTGGCCGTTAAAGAGATCCGTGAGGGGATTATTGGGGAAGTCTACAAAGGTGAGGCCTATTATTCCAGCAATAGAGGTTCTATTGGAATTGGGAATAAAATAGCGGTTCCAAACACATTGGACTGGGATCTATGGCAGGGACCGGCCCCTAGGGAAGATTACCGAGACAATATTCATCCCTACAACTGGCACTGGTTCCGTACCTGGGGAACAGGGGAAATTCACAACAATGGTACCCATGAAATTGATATATGCCGTTGGGCATTAGGGGTAGACCTTCCTGAAAGTGTAACCTCATTTGGCGGTAAATATACCTTCAAGGATGATTGGGAGTTTGTGGACAACCAACAGGTAACCTATAAATATGCAGATGATAAATTTATTACCTGGACAGGTCATAGCCGTGGACTTATTAAACCGGATCAACCTGGCAGGGGAATTACCATTTATGGTAGCAAGGGAATGATAACCCTTAGCCGAAACGATTACAATCTTTATAATTTGGATGGCAGCCTGATCAAAAAAGTGGAAGAAGGGGTTGAAAGTGAAACCACCAATACCGTGGGTATGGGCGGACTGGATGTAAACCACATCCATAATTTCTTCAGTGCCATTCGTCAGGACACTTCCCTGAATTCCGATATCAATGATGCCAGTATTTCCACCATGCTCTGTCATTTAGGAAATATTGCACAAAATGTAGGCAGGACCATCCATATCAACCCTACCACAGGTAAGGTTAAAGATGATGATGAAGCCATGTCTTACTGGAAAAGGGAATACCAAGATGGCTGGGAGCCAAAATTATAGTTCCGGATTTCAATTATAAAAAGCGGGGGATTTTCTATCAAAAATCCCCCGCTTTATTATTTATTACAGTTCCCTTTACTGTAAAACAACTTCTGTAAACTTGGAATTAATTATGATCGACTTGCCACTAGTCTTGTTTATATGATATCCCTTGTTCAAAGTATTATAGCCGTTCTTTGTTTTTACCATTTGTAATTCCTTTGGATGGATCAATTCTGAATTGCTACCATTTACGGCTATATTAAAGGCTGTTTTGGGCAATACGCACCTAAATTCTGCATTTTGAAGGTTGATATCCAAATCGGTAAAATCTTTGGAAATCGAATTGATGGCCAAGGGACCAAAATTATTTTTTATGAACGCCTTATGCAACAGATTGTCAATGGTAACATCCGAAAAAGTGGCATTTAAGGTCAGGTTTTCAACTTCTTTGATATTTATCTTCTCCGAATAATCGGCCTTCAGCTGACCGTAGTTCCATTTTTGCACACTTACAGGCGAATAGGAAGCATCTATATAGGTCTTGTCTCCATCTATGGTGGTTGCCAACAAGCTGGAATAGGATAAAGTGGCACTCAAGTTCTTAGTGTTTTCGGCTAGAATAACCTCGCCATGTCTTACGTTCATCTTAATCTTGGTTGATTTTGGCAATTTTATCTTAATGGTCTTCTTCACCTTTAAATTTTTATCCCTGCCCTTCTTTATTGAATAGAAAACATTGGGCGCGGTAGGATGCCGTTCCTCTATAAAGACAAATTCTTTGTCCATCCCACCTACCGTATCTATCTTTATGGTAATGGTTTTATTGTCTTTTGCCATCTCCCGCACATGTTTACTGGAAGTTATGGATTTGGCCAATTGCTCTTGTGCATTTTCATGGACTTTCATTCTTTGACTCTGTATTTCCTGCAACTTCTCCAAGCGGTCTTGATGGGCCTGCTCCCTATTCTTCTCCATTTCAATTCTTTTTTTATCGATCTCCGCCCGTTTTAAGTCCATTCGTTTGCTCCATTCTTCCATTTTAATTTCATAATCCTTTCCAAAACCCTTATCAAATTCTTTCTTCCATTCCTTTAAATATGCTTCCCCATCTTTTTTATAAGCTTCATAATCAAATGGCTGTATATTCATTGGAGGAAGTGGGGGCAATTCCATCACTTCCGGAAGCTCTGGCAGTTCAACCAAAGGAGCTATGTTATACGCTTCCCCTACCCCATTGAATTGTTCCAAAAAATCGATATTGATATCGATATCCTTGGTATTGTAAGTGGTAAACTCCCGGTGTCCCAATGCCGTGCTGATACTTATACTTTTACTGTTTCCTACAATTTTTACAGGTTCCTTTTTAAAGAAGTTGCTAGCCTCCTCCTCTGAAACGTCCTCCAATTCCACAACTGCTACAATATCCACTTGATTCCTGTTCCAAGTTTCAAACTCTATATCGGCATAACTGGTGTTTACTTCCAAAACCACATCCCCGGATACATTAAAGTTCTCATGAAAGGTCTTGGTCCTTTTCTGCCCCCAAATAATACTAGTGCCCATCAAAAATATTATACCCGTAATGATGCCTATCCTATTTAATATTGTTTTCATCTGTACCATTTATTTTCTTAATTTAAAATTTTGTGTTCTCAGACACTCGTAATCAAGTTGTCATTATCTGCCTCCATGCCCCTGGATTGCAATTCCTTTAACTTGTCCCTTAGTTTGTGAAGCAGCTGTAACCTTAGTTGTAAGTTTTTTATCAGGGCGGTTATGGTCTGGTCATTGGGACCGATCTCGTTTAACTCAGTATTTAACTTTTTATATTCCACATTTAATTCCTCCAAGCGCTCCATAAAACTATCGATCAGGGTTTTGTTCCTATCGGAAATTTCCAATTGGGACAACTCCAGATTTATACTCACCAGATAATAATCTTCCACTTTTTTTAAATCCGGGGATAGATCACCTAAGGAAATCCCCTTGTCCTCAGGGACAGGCTTATTCTTATCAACTATGGTTGTTTTAACAGGCTCTGGATTATTCCAATTCATGAAAACATAGGTTCCTAAGCCAATAAGAATTATTAGGGAGGCAGCAATTTTGAACCAGGGGAAAGATGGTCCCTTGGCAACCGGAAGTTCCATTTCCATTCTTTTCATAAAACGCTGTTCATGCCCATCTTTCATTGACTGATCTATTTCCGTATCGGAATTCTTGAACATTTCTCTAAGATCTTGCGACATACCTACTCGATTTTAATAATTCCTTTAATTGTCCTTTACCCTTTAATAACCTTGTCCTGCAAGCGGTATAACTAATATCCAGTATTTCGGATATTTCGTTGTGATCGTAGCCCTCCACCAAAAACAACTGTACCACATATCTATATTTTTCGGGCAATCCTGCTATGGCTTGCATAACCTCCTTTACCGTAACCGTGTCCTCTACGGACCAATCTTCATCTTCGGCAACATGCATATACACTTCATTTAATTCCACAGTTTCAAGTTGCTTGGATTTTAAAAAATCGATACTCTTGTTTACCACTATTTTTTTTAACCAAGCTCCAAAAGTCACTTCTCCCTTATATTGGCCTATTCTCAAGAATGCCTTGATAAACGATTCCTGTACTACATCTTCCGCATCATCTTCATTTTTCAAGAATCGCATGGCAACACAGAACATGCCCTGACAATACAGATTGTACAGTTGTAATTGCGCTTTGCGATCGTTACGTTTACATTGTTCTACAATATCAATCTGAAACATTTTGGCCAGTTTCTGTTGTTGACGGGAGGGTATGGTAACATTTAAATCATTCCCGATAAATCCCAATTACCTAAAGGACGATAGAATGATGGTAATGTTGCAAAAAATAGTATTTTTATCTTAAATCATAAATAGAACTATCTTGAATCAAGTTACAATAAAAAACAATTTCATTACCCTGACCGTATTGGACTATGGAGCCATCATCCAAAAATTGATAGTAAAAAATAAGAACGGGGTGGACACCAACGTGGTGGTAGGTTATGAAGAACCTGAGAAATATTTATCGGACAACAAGTCACTTGGGGCCTGCATAGGACGATATGCCGGTAGAATTTCCAATAGCGGTTTTCATATCAACAACCTACACTATCCCATTTTTTCGAAGGACGGGGTTCATCTTCACGGCGGACAAAAGGGCTTTGGGAAGAGGTATTGGACCATAGAGCAGGTACAGGATGGGGAGAATCCCTTTGTAAAACTAAGCTACATAAGTAAGGATATGGAGGAGGGCTATCCAGGAAACCTAAAATCTACGGTGACCTATAAATTGGTAGGGCCATCCTTATTTATTATTCATGAGGCTACCACAGATAAGGCTACACCGGTAAACCTGACCAACCACTCCTATTTTAATCTGGATGGTGCGGAAACCATAGACCATTGGGACCTAAGGTTATCTTGCCCGGAATATTTGGAAACGGATGCCAAACTCCTGCCCACAGGAAAACTAGTTTCCGTTAAAAATTCCAAATACGATTTCCTGGAGATGAAAAAAATTGGCCAAGTGCGTTTGGATACACCATTTGTAATGGATTCCAGTTTAAAGGAAAAAACTATGCTGGCATCGCAAAAATCGGGGCTTTCCATGGAGGTGATTACCAATCAACCTGGAGTTGTGGTCTATACTCCTCTTGCCTTTGCCGCCATCTGTTTTGAAACCCAAAATTTCCCGGACGCTCCTAACCAGCCCCACTTTCCAAATAGCATTTTACAACCTGGAGAAACCTATTACAATGAAAGCGAGTTCAGGTTTAGTTTCGTAAATTAGAAGAATTAACACAAATTAAATCCGAGGGTATGAAATTTCTTAAATGGCTTTTAATAGTTGTAGTGGTGCTTGTTTTGGCCTTCTTTTTGTTTGGAAAATCCTATTTGACGGAACAGACGAAAAAGAATAGCCCAGAACAGACCGCCACTTATGTTAATAATGGAATGGACCTAGGTGTAAATTACAGTAGTCCCTTTAAAAAAGATCGTGTAATTTTTGGAGAATTGGTGCCCTATGATGTGGTTTGGAGAACCGGCGCCAATGAACCTACCACTTTTACCAGCGGCAGCGACATTAACATTGGAGGCAAAAATCTGCCCGCCGGTAGCTATTCCTTATGGACCATACCCGGTAAAGAGACCTGGACCATTATTTTCAATAGCGAAATCCCTGATTGGGGAGTTACTATTTTAAGTGGGGGTAAAAAAACAACCAGGAATATCGAAGCAGATGTCTTACAAATCAGTGTCCCGGTACAACAATTATCGCAACCCATAGAAAGTCTTTCCATAATCTTTGAAGAAAACGAACAGCTATACCTTAGTCTTGCCTGGGACAAAACCAAAGTAAGCCTCCCCATTAAAAAGTAAATTTGGCCACCAATAAAAACACGGACGGAAATGCTAATTCTAAAACCAAAGCTTTTAGAAAAAAGAATTTGTCCACAGAGGAACTGATACAAGGTATCTTAAACGGCGACATAGCTACCTTGGCCAGGGCAATTACTTTGGTGGAAAGCACCAACACTGAACATTTTCAAAAATCCAACGACATTATAAACCAATGCCTGCCGCATAGCGGCAAGAGCATACGAATCGGAATAACCGGAGTTCCCGGGGTAGGCAAAAGTACCTTTATCGAAACTTTTGGCTCCTTCCTTACAGCCTTGGGAAAAAAAGTGGCCGTTCTGGCCGTAGATCCATCCAGTACCATTAGCAAGGGAAGTATTTTAGGGGACAAGACCCGTATGCAAGAATTGGTGAAGGATAAGAATGCCTATATCCGTCCCTCCCCTACTGGTCATTCCCTAGGAGGGGTTGCAAGAAAAACTCGTGAAACCATAATTCTATGCGAAGCTGCCGGCTTCGATACTATTTTAGTGGAAACAGTCGGGGTGGGTCAAAGCGAAACTGCAGTGCATGGAATGGTAGATTTCTTTTTACTATTGAAATTGGCCGGGGCCGGAGATGAACTTCAGGGCATTAAAAGGGGCATTATGGAAATGGCGGATGCTATTGTCATTAATAAAGCGGATGGCAATAATATTGAACGTGCCAACTTGGCCAAGGTTGAATTTACTAAAGCACTACACCTCTTTCCTGCAAAAGAAAATGGTTGGACCCCGAAAATCCTGAGCTGTTCTGCCATTCAAAAAACGGGAATATCGGAAATATGGGAAGTTATTAAAGCCTATACAGACGATAAACCTGGCCTAGAGGGAATCATCGCAAAACGGAGAACACAAAACAAATTCTGGCTACTGCAGACCATTGAAGACCAGCTAAAGCAACAGTTTTATGAAAATAAAAACATAAAAAACCAGCTTGATAAAATGATAAAATTGGTTGTTGATGGTAAAATCTCCCCGTTCAACGCCGCTGAAAAGCTATTGAGCCTGGCCAAGGGAACTTAAATTTTGATTATATCCCTTAAAGGGTCTTTACAAAATAAATAGGCCTCCATCGCAATAAATATAAGGAACCTATTCTAATTACACCTCTACAATAAGTTGTACGGCCCAATACCACACAGGTTGACAAAGTTGATTATCTTTGGCCCTAAATTTTAGATACAAAAGCACTTATCCTTACATATAATGAATTACGAATTCACCATAATTATACCTGTCTACAATGAAGAAGATAATTTGGAACGTGTTGAAAAGGAACTTAAGGACTATTTGAACATTTGCACAAAAAAGGCCAAAGTGCTGTTCGTAAATGACGGTTCAAAAGATAAGAGCCAGCAATTGATAGAATCTATATGTCAGAGAAACGAAGCTTTTAGTTTCGTGAAATTTGCACAAAATAAAGGCTTAAGTGCGGCCATCAAAGCCGGATTTGACTATACGGATACCCCCTTGGTAGGTTATATAGACTCCGACCTACAGACCTCCCCCGAAGATTTTAACCTTCTCTTGGAACATATAGATCAATACGATCTGGTAACCGGAGTTAGGGCAGACAGAAAGGATTCCTTTGTTAAGAATACTTCTTCCGCAATAGCCAATGGAATACGCCGTGCTTTTACACATGACGGAATGGACGATACAGGCTGTCCGTTGAAGGTAATAAAAACGGATTTTGCCAAAAGAATACCTATGTTCAAAGGTCTACATAGATTTTTACCCGCCATGATCCTACTGCAAAATGGAAGTATTGTTCAAATACCAGTTCGTCATTTTCCACGTATGGCCGGAACTGCAAAGTTTGGTCTTTGGAACAGGTTATTGGGACCACTAATGGATTGTTTTGCTTATTTGTGGATGAAGAAAAAATATATAAACTATCAAGTAGATAAAATAGGGTAAATGGCAGATTGGATGGTTTATGCAATTGGCTTTATTGCCCAAATTCTATTTTCTAGTAGAATGGTGGTGCAATGGGTGATATCGGAAAAGAACAAAAAAGTACTTACCCCCAGACTTTTCTGGCAATTGAGTTTATTGGCTTCATTTCTATTATTCGTTTACGGATGGCTCCGTGACGATTTCGCCATTATGTTGGGACAGGCCATTACCTATTTTATCTATATCCGCAACATCCAGTTACAAGGTGAGTGGACCAAATTGCCCCGGGCCTTTAGGGCCTTTCTATGGGTTTTTCCTGTGATCATAATTGTTTATGGATACAATAACAACGCCTACGACCTAAGGCAATTTTTTAACAACGAAAACATTCCTATCTGGTTGCTTTTATTGGGCAGTATCGCACAGGTAATTTTTACCTTTCGCTTTGTATACCAATGGATATATTCCGAGAAAAAGAAAACCTCCAGTCTTCCCTTCGGATTTTGGTTACTAAGTTTAATCGGGGCCTCCTTAATTCTTACCTACGCCATTTTCAGGAAAGACCCTGTCCTATTTGCCGGCCATTCCCTGGGCATGATTGTATATTTAAGAAATCTGTTTATCCTTAAAAATGAAGAACATGACGTGGTTGAAAAATAATCCTATTGCGCTGATCTTGCTAGCGGGAATCTCCATTTTTCTATTTCATCTGAATGTTATTCCAGTTACCATCATGGAGGCCAGGAATTTCATAACGGCACGGGAAATGATTACGGATGGCAATTGGTTGTTGACCACAATGAACGATCTTCCAAGATATGAGAAACCCCCCTTACCAAGTTGGATTACAGCCCTCTTTGGATTTATTTTTGGTTTGGAAAATGTAGCTACTCTTAGACTACCTACTATGTTGATGTGCATATTCTTGGGGTATATGGGGTATCTTTTTTCCTTAAAAATAATTGACAGTAAATTACAAGCACTTATAAATGCACTAATTTTATTAAGTTCATTCTATATCATTGTAATTACTGTTGAAGCACCTTGGGATATATACACCCACGGATTTATGTTGACCGGCATCTATTTTTTATATAGCTTTTTCAATCTGGCAGGCGACAAATGGAAGAACAGTCTACTTGCCGGACTCTTTATAGGTCTATCCTTTATGAGCAAAGGACCTGTTTCACTATATGCTCTCCTTCTGCCTTTTCTCTTGGCCTATGGCTTTGTATATAAATATAAGGGCTTTGGAGTTGACAGGAAATTTATCCCCTTGGCTGTTATGATCCTCATGGCAATGATTATTGGCTTATGGTGGTTCCTTTATGTGCGCCTTGCCGATCCCAATGCATTTTTGGCAATAACCAAAAAAGAAACGGCCAATTGGTCCAGCTACAATGTACGCCCCTTTTATTATTACTGGAGCTTTTTTGTACAAAGCGGAGTATGGACCATTCCAGCCCTAATGAGTCTAATGTATCCCTATCTAAAAAATAAGGTAAGTGATAAAAAGGCATACGGACTTACATTTCTATGGACTATTTTTTCGGTAATTCTACTTTCTATCATCCCAGAAAAAAAAGCGAGATACCTTGTGCCCGTTTTAATTCCCCTGGCCCTCAACACCGGTTTTTATTTGGAATATGTCATTAACCATTTTAGAAGTACCCTGACCCCAAAAGAAAAAATACCGGTATATTTTCATTTTTCCTTAATAGGACTTATTGGTATAGCTTATCCCTTTATTGCTTATTTTATACTTAAGGATGGTTTAAACGGGCTATGGGGCTACTATGCGTTGTCATCCCTTGCACTCTTTGCTATTGGTGTATTGCTTTTTGTACAACTAAAAAAGCAACAGCTTTTTGGCTGCTTTTTACTAACTATAGCCTTGGTTGCCGCTATAAAATTATTGGCGATGCCACTCTCAGGAGCTATGGAAAAAAATGCTCAGTACAAAAGTATATCCCAATTAAGGCAAGACATGCAGGAAGAAGGATTAAAAACTTATTGTTTTGGTGAAATTGCCCCGGAAATGATTTGGGATTATGGCTCCGCAATTCCTGTACTTAAAGGGGAAGAAGAAATAATAATTCCCGACGGGGAAAAATTTGCTGTATTGGTAATTCCCTCTGATGAAAATGAATTTAAACGTATCTTTGACCCCGAATATAGCTATACGATAAATACCGTGTACGATTTAAACTATAATGCCGACCCAGGAACCAAAGGTCATAAGAACCGTTTGATAAGTAATTTGTATATAGTTCAAAAACGATGATGAATATCTTTTCCAAAATTGAAAAAATAGCATACAGTATTTTATTGGCAATTGTTCTGTTTGGTCTTATTTTAGGCCTCTGGGACGACATTTATTTTGATGTTAACTATGCCCAGGAAGACGGACCGGTTGAATGGGGTACGGCCATTATGCTATTTGGCATTTTTGCGCTTTCCCTATACCACTTATTAACTTTGTGGAACACCAAAAAAATATTATGGAAAGTGGGGACCTTTCTTTTTGTGGTCTTATTCCTTTTTGCCGCAGGTGAAGAAATCTCGTGGGGACAGCGAATCTTCGGAGTGGAATCCAGCGAGTTTTTTATAGAAAACAACGCCCAGGGCGAAACCAACTTACACAATTTGGTGGTAGGTGAAAAGAAAATAAACAAAATTATCTTTAGCCAATTGTTGTTCCTAGTAATGTTTCTTTACCTATTAATTACCCCTATCCTCTTTAGAAAATTTAGTTGGTTTAAGGATTTGGCCAACAAATTTGCGGTGCCCATTGTAAAATGGCATCATACCATCGCCTTTATAGTGGTTACCGTTTTAGTTGCCCTTAATCCGGCCAGCCGAAAATGGGAAGTGTACGAACTGGCTTTTGGAGCAATATTTTTCTTGATTTTCCTAGGCCCCCTGAACAAAGAAATCTTTGAACCGGAACAGCCCAAATAAGATGGGGCTTAAGCGTTGAACTAAACAGAAATGGGGGCAGGGTTCAAGGATTGTATTTGGAAACGGCCTTTAAAAAAAGCTGTAGAAATAATCCTCCCAAAAAAGTACCGATAATTGTTCCTGTCAGCACGTCCAACGGAAAATGGACCCCTATATATATCCGGCTATAGGCGACCACTGATGCCCACACTATTAGAAACAGTCCAATATATTTATACTTTGTTCGTAATAAAAAAGTAAAGAAAATGGCTACGGCAAAGGAATTGGCGGCATGGGCGGAGAAATAGCCGAATTTTCCACCACAGGAACTTTTCACCAATCGCATCAATCCGTTTATCTCATTATCATGGCAGGGCCTCAACCGCTGTACACCATACTTGAAAAAATTGGCCAATTGGTCCGTTACCAAAATGAGTACTGCAATAGCCACAAGGGTCATTAAAAGTCGCTTTAGGCCAAAAGCCCTAAAGGCAAAAAAAGCTAAAAGGGCATAAAGGGGAATGGAACTCCATTTATTGGTCATAAAAAGCCATAAACCGTCCCATTTGGCACTGCCCAAGTTATTCAGGAACAAGAACAATTCCTTGTCGTAATGTACCAGCTGGTCCAACATATGCTAATCTTCGTAACGGGAAATTTCCCGGTCATAGAAAGCCGTAGCTTGTTCAATTAAATTTTCGGCTTCGGCCTCCAGCTCCTTTTCATCCTCCTGAGTAAAATCCTCCAACCACTCTACCTCATCGTTCTCCAGATTGATTATAAATCTAGGGTATTCGGTGTGTACCACGAAAATGGCCGTTGGGTAATCCGTATTGTCGCCTAATAAAAATTTTGGGAATTCCATAAATCAACTTTTTATTTAAATATCAATATCCCCAAAACTTTTCCGTGGTCGGGGATAACGACTTGCTTTCAAATCAATCAATCTCCAGTAAAGCCTTTTGGGCAATTAATTTTTTGGTCAAATAATTAAATCGAATATACAACATTATAGCAGATGCCGTTAGACCGGACAACAAGCCGATCCATATCCCGGTACTCTCCAATGGCGTATAAAGGCCCAGATAAAAACTAATAGGAAAGCCTATTATCCAATAGGCGATAAAGGTAATCATAGTGGGAATCCTAACATCCTGAAGCCCCCTTAGCGCTCCCAATACCACAACCTGTAAACCATCTGAAATTTGGAATACGGCCGCAACCAATATTAGTTCTGCCGCAATCTTGATTACTTCCATGTTATCTACCAAATTGGTAGCATCCCCAAGATCCAGATAAATTGTTGGTAGAAAGTTGTTCAAAACAACAAAAGACACAGCAAAAACCACTTCCAATATGAAGGTGAGCAGAAAAATAGATTGTGCAATACGCCTTAATTCCTTAAAATCCATCAATCCTTTTTGGTTTCCTACACGGATCATGGCCGCAACACCCAGCCCCATTCCTACCATAAAGGTCATACTACTAAGGTTTAGCGCAATCTGGTTGGCCGCTTGCGAATTCTTGCCCAAAACACCACTTAACCAAACTGCAGCAGTAAAAATAGCCACTTCAAAAAACATCTGTAGGGCCGAGGGAAAACCGAGGTCTATGATTTTTTTCATGACCTTTTTCTCTATAATTGCAAAATTGAATCCTGTAACATAATCGTGGAATTTCTTTTTATTCTTGAGTAACACCCATAGAAAAATGACCATTATGATTCGAGAAATCAATGTACCCCAGGCTGCCCCCACAATTCCCATTTTGGGAAAACCCCAAGAACCAAAAATTAGAAGATAGTTCAAAAGTATATTTACAAAATTGGCAATTACTGTTGCATACATGGGATACTTGGTCTGGGACAATCCTTCAGAAAACTGCTTAAAAGCCTGAAATATAATTAGTGGAACCAGAGAAAATGCTACTAAGTCCAAATATGGCATTGCCAATTCCACCACTTCTGGAGGTTGCTTCATAAGATACATGAGCGGCTTGGCCAATAGAATTATCCCAAATAGGGAAATTCCCATTAGCGTACATAATAACAGACCGTGTTTAAGAGCACTTTTTCCATCCCCAACATTGCCTGCCCCATCTGCCTCTGCCACCAAAGGAGTAATGGCCGTAGAAAATCCTATCCCTAAGGACATGGCTATAAAAACAAAACTGTTGCCCAAGGAGACCGCAGCCAATTCTGCAGTACCCAATTGCCCCACCATAATATTGTCCGCAAACTGCACGAAAGAATGTCCTAGCATTCCTAGAATTACGGGAAATGAAAGGGATAGATTGTAACGAAACTCCTTTGTATATTTATGTAACAACACTCTTTAATTTGAAGGGGCAAATATAAGGGTTAGCTTTGGTTTTAGATTAAGGATTTTTCTAATTTAAACCATCGTTGTCAAAACCGACCAGTTTGGGAGGAAAGTAAATTGGGGGTATATTCATAAATATATAAAAGTACATTAATCACCTTTTCTACTTTGTTATATTTTTAATTTTCCAACCTTACATTTTTGACAATGGGTGCATGAAAAGTATTTTAAGATGCAAAAAAAATATCCTATATTTAAAAAATATCAGTCAATATAGGGCAAATAGGGTATATCGTTAGGTTTTTAATACGACTTGCGAAAGAGTTTTACTACTCCTTAAGGCCATTTCCTGTATAGACCTACAAGAGGTTATACAAAAACCCCAAAATGGAAGAACTCGAAAAGTCTACAAAAAAAAGATACCTTCTTTTTATTGCCACTATTGTTCTAATAATAATTGCTGCGGTCTTATTCTTCCAGAATAGGATCAACAATCTAATTTCGGATGTAAACATCATCAACATTTCTGGAAAACAACGTATGCTAAGTCAACGTATATCTAAACAGGTGTTTTCTTTTGGCTTGGACCAGAGCGATACAGCCAATAGAGTTTATCTCGATAGTCTTAGCGCTTTAATCACGGAATGGCAGAACAATCAGGACTTCCTTATTTTGGCCAACAAACAGGTCAAGAATTCTGAAAAAATAGATTCCCTATTCGCTGCAGCGCAACCCAAGACCACAGAATTATTGAACGCTGCCCTTCAAATCCTAAACAATCCATGGGACCCTGAGGTACTGAAAATCAATACCAACACCATAAAGGAAGTGGAATCTTCTGTTTTGACCAGTACGGACAATATAGTATCGGAATATCAAAACATAGCGGGAAAAAACCTGAACAATCTTTACAGCATAACTTACTACATCGCAATAATCGTTGCTCTGGTAATCATTGGTCAATTTACCTTCTTTTTATTGCCCCTAATAAAGAAACTTAGAAAAAAATCCCAATCGCTCCATCTTGCCAATGAGGAATTAGCAAATTCCAATAGGGCAATACAGGAAAAAATGGAGCAAGTAAAGACCTTACAAGCGGATTTGCAGCTTAAGGAGGAGTACAATAAAATATTTATAGACCAAGCACCCAACGCCATGGCCATGTTTAACGATGAGATGAGGTTCCTAGCGGCATCGGACAGATGGCGAAGCGACTACAACCTGGTTGATCAAGATATTATAGGAAAATCCCTTTATGAGGTATTTCCAGAAATAGATGAACATTGGAAAAAAATTCATAATAAGTGCCTCTCCGGCTCCGTTCACCATGAGGATGAAACAGTATTTAGATGGCCCGACGGTAGGGTGCAATGGCTTAGCTTTGACATTAGGCCTTGGTATATTTCCCCAAATAAAATAGGAGGACTTCTAATTTATACATTAGACATCACAGCCCTTAAAGAGAAGGAAAATGAAAAACTCCGAATTGAGGAAATCTTGGACAAAACCAACCAAGTAGCCCGTATTGGAACTTGGGAAGTTGATCTTATTAACAACAAAATTATCTGGAGCACTGTAACCTGTGAAATACATGAAGTGCCACATGATTATGAACCAAACCTTGAAACTGCAATTAACTTTTTCAAGGAAGGACCAAGCAGGGAGAAGATTCAAAATGTGGTAAACAACGCTATTGAAAATGGAATCCCTTATGATGTGGAAGTAGAATTGATAACTGCCAAAGGAAAAAGCCGTTGGGCACGGGCCATTGGACAGGCGGAAATGGTCAACGGTCAATGTGTAAGACTTTACGGTGTTTTCCATGACATCAACAATATAAAAGTTTCGCAGAATGCCCTAAACAAGGCCAATGAAGAATTAAGGGCCATTTTTGATGCAGGTCCAATTTCTATAATTGGAACAGATATGAATGGCATAATAACCCATTTTAACCAAGGAGCTGAGACCTTGTTGCAGTATTCCGCCACTGAAATGATCGGTAAAAAAACACCGGAAATTATTCATCTCCGTGAAGAGGTAGAACAGCATGGAAAGGTACTATCAGATCTTTTTGGAATAACGATCAGCGGTTTCGATGTTTTTGTTGAACATGCAAGGAGGGATAGTTTTGAATCCATGGAGTGGACCTACATACGGAAAGATGGTTCACAATTTCCCGTACAATTGATTACCACCGCAATTAAAGACGAAAATGGAAAAATTAATGGGTTCTTAGGGGTTGCTACGGACATAACCGAAACGGTGTACAATCGTAAAAAAATAATTGAAACGAAAGAAAATCTAGAAGCCTTAACCCAAAAACTAAAAAACCAAAACCGACAATTGGCAGATTTTGCCCATATAACTTCCCACAATTTAAGATCGCCAGTAGGTAACCTTCAAACTTTATCCAGATTCTACAAAGAAGCCAAAAGTGAGCAGGAACGCAGTGAATTATTTGAAAAATTCGAAATCGTAATAGACCACCTTTCTTCTACCTTGAATACTATGGTTGAAGTAATCCAGACTACGGATGACAGTACCAAGGCAACCCAGGAATTATCATTCGAAGAAACACTTAACAAAACCCAAGAAATCATCTCTAGTCAGATATCCCAATCCGGGGCCATAATTAAAAGTGATTTCTCAAATGCAGCTACCGTAATATATAATGATATATATCTTGACAGCATTTTTCTTAATTTAATTTCCAATGCCATCAAATACAAATCCGAGGATAGGGTTCCAGAAATTTACGTGGAATCCAAAATTGAAGATGGTAAAACAATATTGAGCATAAGTGATAATGGATTGGGTATAAATATGGAAAGGCACGGTCATAAATTATTTGGGCTCAACAAGGTATTCCACAGTCATCCCGAAGCTAAGGGGGTTGGACTTTATATGACCAAAATACAGATCGAAGCCATGGGAGGTTCTATTTCGGCTTCTAGTAAAGTGGGGGTAGGAACCACATTTACTGTAATATTCTAATAGCACCAACAATTCAAATTTAGTAGGGGCGAAACTGGGTTACTAATACCGGATCCATTTATCGAGTGGCAGAGTAAGCCGTCCATGAAATTTAAATGGTTTTGGCTTCCTCCCAAAAAACATCCATTTCAGATAGGGTCATATCCTTTAAGGCTTTGCCCTGTTCCTTGGCCTTGTTTTCCAAATATTGAAATCGCTTAATAAACTTCTTATTGGTACGCTCAAGGGCGTTTTCGGGATTAATATTTAAAAATCGGGCATAATTTACCATAGAAAATAGAACATCCCCAAACTCGGACTCCATGGCGTCCGCATTTCCTTGTTTAACCTCATCTTGGAATTCTTCCAGTTCTTCCTGTACTTTTTCCCATACCTGCTCGGGTTTTTCCCAGTCGAACCCTACTCCTGCCACCTTATCCTGTATACGGTTGGCCTTTACAAGGGCCGGTAAACCATTGGGAACACCTTCCAAAACACTTATTTTACCCTCCTTTAATTTTATTTTTTCCCAATTCTGCTTTACCTCCTCTTCATTTTCTACCACTACATCCCCATAAATATGCGGGTGTCTATTAATGAGCTTTTCACAGATATCATTGGCAACGTCCGCTATATCAAAATGCTTTGTTTCACTTCCAATTTTAGCGTAAAAAACTATATGCAACAGAACATCGCCCAATTCCTTTTTAATTTCCTCCAAATCATTGTCCAGAATTGCGTCTCCCAATTCATAGGTTTCCTCAATGGTCAAATGCCGTAGTGTTTGCATGGTCTGCTTTTTGTCCCACGGACATTGTGCCCTTAATTCATCCATTATAGTAAGAAGGCGATCAAAGGCTTGTAATTGGGATTCCCTAGAATTCATAAAATTTACTTTTCAACAAAAATACAAAGACCGTATGGTTTCAACTGTCGTATGTTTAGAGTTTTTTAGTTAACTTTATTTCCTTGCATATCTCACCACACTATTATGACCAATAAAATAATTGTTTTTCCTATGGCCTTGATTGGCTTGGTTATCCTTGCATGGGGAGTCCAACAGGATTTGGGAGTATTCCAAGGCCATGGTGATATTGGTGAAGTAAAATACAAAGGCTCTATAAAATTCGATCCTTTGGACAGCACTTATACTATTTCGGCAAGTGGAACAAATATGTGGTTCAACAATGACCAACTGCATTATGTTTGGAGAAAGATGTCCGGAGATGTTGCCATTGAAGCGGATATTGAGTTGTTGGGCAAAGGTGTGGACCCACACCGAAAAGCCTGTCTAATTATCCGCCAAAGTCTGGAACCCGGATCAGCTTATGCGGATGTAGCCGTTCATGGCGATGGTATGGCTGCCATACAATACAGGGAAGTAGATGGGGATATAACCCGGGAGCTTCAGTCCAATATTAAATTTCCCAAAAGAGCACGGATCGACAAGGTAGGCGACTATCTCTTTATGTCCTTATCCACAGGGAATGGGGAATTAAAATCCTCTGGAGGGGCCATAAAAGTGCCATTTAAAGCTCCTTTTTATATTGGCCTTGGCGTTTGCTCCCATAACAATGAAGTCGTGGAAACCGCAAAATTCTCTAATGTACACATAGAAAAACTGCGAACCATCCCTGATTCCATTAAAGCATTGGAAAGTACTCTGGAAATTATTCCAATTGCCTCCCTGGACAGAAAAGTAATCCTCCAATCGCAAAAACGTTTGGATGCGCCAAACTGGACTACCGATGGAAAAAAATTGATCTATAACAGTATGGGACTACTTTACCAAATACCAGTTGAAGGAGGCGAACCCAGTTTAATTCCGACAGACTTTGCGAAAAAAATAAACAATGACCACGGCATTTCACCTGACGGTAAGATGTTGGTCATAAGTGACCAGACCGAAACAGGAAAGTCTTTGATCTATACGTTACCCATTGAAGGTGGAGTACCAAAAAAAATAACGCCCAATGGTCCCTCCTATTGGCATGGATGGTCTCCAGATGGCAAAACTTTGGCCTATTGTGCAGCGCGAAATGGCAATTATGACGTTTACTCCATTCCCGTTACCGGAGGGGAGGAAACCAGATTGACTTCCGCAGCCGGCCTGGATGACGGACCCGATTACTCGCCTGACGGGAAATACATTTATTTTAATTCTGACCGTAGCGGGACAATGCAGATCTGGCGCATGAAGCCAGATGGAAGCGAACAGGAACAAATTACAACGGATAATTACAACGATTGGTTTGCCCACCCCTCTCCAGATGGCAAATGGTTGGCCTATATATCTTTTGGTCCCGAGGTTCCCGCAAATTTGCACCCCACCAACAAAGACGTCATGCTCCGATTACTGAATCTTGAAACCAACGAAACAAAGATAATTGCCAAATTATTTGGTGGACAAGGGTCTATGAATGTACCTTCTTGGTCACCCGATAGTAGCCGTTTGGCATTCGTTAGCTATCGCCTAAAATAATATTAATACAGTTGAAACAGAAATAATCAAAAAACCGAAAAATGTGCTTAAAAATTAAAATGACCCTGAAAAAAATAGTCGCTTCGTCCCTACTCCTTATGTTTGTTGGTCTTCTACCAGCTCAGCACGTACTGGAAAAGGCCAATACATTTTTAAATAGTTTGTCCGACGAGATAAAAGCCAAAACACTATTTACTTTAGATGATTCAGAACGCTTTAATATGAATTACGTACCCATTCCAAGGGAAGGGGCCACATTCCATGATTTTAATGAGACTCAAAAAAAGGCAGCACTCGACCTATTAAGGGCTTCCTTGAGTGAGGAAGGCTTTCGCAAGTCCCAGGAAATTATGGAACTGGAAAAAGTATTGAGAATTATTGAAAATGATGATAACGATAAAATGCCTGACGGTAGGCCTAGGCGCGACCCCTTAAATTATCACTTTTGTATTTTTGGCAATCCATCCAAGGACCAACCTTGGGGATGGCGATTTGAAGGACACCACCTCTCCTTAAATTTTACTTCTACCGAAGGTATCATAAGCTCCTCTACCCCTACTTTTTTTGGGACCAACCCTGGCATTGTAAGAAGTACCAAATACAAGGGCAAGGAAGTATTGAAAAAAGAAGCCCAATTAAGTTTTTCCCTTCTTCACTCCATGACCCCGGAACAATTAAAAACAGTAGTATTTACAGATGTTGCCCCACATGATATCATCACCACAACAAAAAGAAAGGTAGAGCAACTAGAGTCTTTGGGAATACCATATACGGACCTTTCCCAAAACCAAAAGAAGATTTTCATGGAACTTCTGGACCTGTACATCAATAATTACGAACATGGATTTGCCGCCGGATTTCGAGACAAAATAAATAAGGCGGGAATAGACAACTTAAAATTTGCCTGGGCCGGAAGTCAACATCCCGGTAAAGGGCATTACTTCCGTATTCAAGGCCCTAGCTTACTCATAGAATATGATAACACCCAAAACGATGCCAACCATGTACACACCGTTGTAAGGGATCTGACCAATGATTACGGGGAAGACGTTCTAAAGGCCCACTATGAAAAAGAACACCAACATTGATTGATAAAATATAGGCCTTAACCCATACCTATAATTATTCCCAATTAGTTCTAAGAATAAAATTTATTAGATGAAAAAAGTTTTAAATGTATTTTTAACAATACCGATTTTGTTCTCCTTGTCCTGCAAATCACTGCAGACTCCTTTGATTGCCGAGGATGCTAAAGTCCGTTTGGTTGCCACTGATTATTTTTTTACCGAAGGACCGGCAGTAGCCCCCAACGGGGATGTATATTTTACGGACCAACCCAACGACCGCATTATAAAGTGGTCTGACAAGGAGAAAGCCGTATCGGTATATATGGAGCCTTCTGGAAGATCTAACGGACTCTACTTTGACCACCAAGGAAATCTATTGGCTTGTGCAGATGATAAAAATCAACTTTGGAAAATAGATTCCCAAAAAAACATTACTGTCCTGATCGATGATTTTGAAGGCAAAAAATTAAACGGTCCCAACGATCTTTGGGTCGACCCCAAGGGCGGTATCTATTTTACCGACCCTTTCTACAAACGACCATACTGGACAAGAACTGAACAGGAGATAGAACAACAGCGCGTTTACTATCTTACTCCAGATCATCAGGATATAATCATTGTAGGTGAAGATTTTGTGAAGCCCAATGGCATCATAGGTAATAAGAAGGGTACGCTTTTATACATTGCGGATATTGGAGATAAAAAGACCTATTCCTATACCATAAACCCAGATGCCAGCCTAAGCAACAAGACCCTTTTTGCCAATATGGGCTCCGATGGCATGACCATGGACAACCGGGGGAACGTATATCTGACAGGGAACGGGGTGACCGTTTTTAATTCCAAAGGGGAACAAATATCGCATATTCCTATTGATCAGAAGTGGACGGCCAACGTAACCTTTGGAGGCAAAGACCAAAAAACCCTATTTATTACCGCCATGACCTCCTTGTACACTCTAAAAATGAATGTAAAGGGGATTAGATAGAACATTATTATATTTAAGTATTTGCAGCAAGTTTACAACTTATACTCTTAAATCCCTGTTTGCAAATGCTTTCATTTAAGCAGCCTCCTATTATTATTGACATTTGGAAAAACAATTAAGATAAACTATTATGAAAAAAGGAATGATTAAAGTAAGCGTTTTGTATCCTAACGGAGAAGGCAAAAATTTTGATATGGATTATTATTGCAACCAACATGTACAACTGGTTGGGGAATTATTAGGGGATTCTGTAAAGGCCGCAACTGTAGAGAAAGGACTTGGAGGAGCCATTCCTGGATCACCTGCAACTTATGCAGCTATGGGCAATTTATATTTTGCATCTATGGATTCTTTTCAGAATTCCTTCGGCCCGAATGCAGAAAAAATTATGGGCGATCTTCCCAATTTTACAAACATTGAACCTGTTGTTCAGATTAGTGAAGTAATGATATGAAAAGTTAGGATCGTAAACCGCTCTAGTTTACCAAATCGAACATACGGCTATATTTAATAATAATGCTATTGTTTAAGGGATCGCCCTCCCGTACATTGTAATTATAGACCACAAATAGCCCTGTATTGGCACGCTGTAACCAGCCCAATCGTAAATTTACCGCCCAAAGCTCGTTGGCCGAATTGTTCTGCACCAAACTCTGTACATATAAATTGGGTCTAAAGGAATATGTCATTTGACTACGGAAAATATTCGCGGTAAAATCGCCGACCGGCAATTGATAATTGTTATAGAGATATATAAAATCAGAATTGAACTTATCTCCCAATCGCACACTCAAGGTGGCACTTTGTTGGTATCTTTTACCCCCAAAAGAACCACCGATCACTGAACGAATATTTACAGAAACGGGATTACTTTTATTGGTAAAGAAAACCAATTGGGATTCCGAGTGCCTATAGGTACCGGGCAATACGGTGACCCCATCTGAAATTTCAAAAGGATCCAAAACCCCCTCTGTGGTAAGGTTTAGACCAGTATGGATTTCCATCCCACTTTTAAACTCCCAATGGTTATCAATATGCGTATAGCTAGTTTCTTGGAAGCCTTCAAAATTCCAAAAACTATTGTAGGAAATATGAGGCCTTAATTCCAAGATAACAGAGTTTTCATTTTTTGGCCTGTAGTGATATAAAATCCGAGCTTCCGGCTTTCTAAAGGCAGATCGCTGTAAAAATCCGACTTCTGGATTAAAACCTTCCCCAACTTCCGTATACCCACCTCCTATTTCCCAACTGTTCCAAATATAGTCGGTTTTAAGCCGGAAAGAATGTTCATTTATGGTATCCATTGGCCCATTGGTACGGGCATAAAAACCGGTCATTCTGGCCTTACGGCCCAAACCCAATTTTCCATCGAGGGCTATGGTACTGTTAAAGTCATCATCGACACCTATCCCTGAACGATTGATAAACGCCGCCCCCAAGGCGGAACGCCCTTTGAATTCATGGTTAACGCGAGCTACCGTAAAATTATTCTTCTGAATTCCCGCGTCCTCAACCTCATCGGTAAACATGGTTAAAAGTCCAACATTGGTTCGGTCCAATTTCCCGGATAATCTGGCCCCTCCAATTATGGGCACTATGTTTCCATCATCCCCTATCCCGATACGTCTACTAAAAAACAGATCTACTTCCCCAGGACTCCCCACACTGAACAAGCCTGCATTCTCCAAAAAAAACGGTCGCTTCTCTGGAAAAAACAAATTAAAACGATCCAGATTTACCTGTTGCTCATCTACCTCCACCTGGGCAAAATCGGTGTTATAGGTAAGGTCCAAGGTAAGACTAGGGGTAATACTAAACTTAATATCCCCACCCACCTCAGGGGTAAATCTTGCCTTCGGATCATTGGCTTCAAAATCTTTGGCCAATTGTCCCAGCACATAGGGAATAACCTTTAAATTTCTAGGAGTTTTAAGATTTAGGCCCGTAAGGGTGCCGGCCAAGGAAAGTCTATTTAAGTTAAACCCTATGGGCATGGGCGACCAATAAACAATTTCATTGGTCTTCCTTATATTTCTGCGAAAATTAATGCCCCAATCCTTGCCTGGCTGAAATCTTATGGTACGCAATGGAATGGCAAATTCCGCACTCCATCCTTCGTCGTGCACTGAAGTCCTAACCTTCCAAGACCCATCCCAATTTAAATTAAAACCACCTATGGTCCCGCCTTGTTGCCTATTTGTATTTTGGTTGCCCTGACCTTCGTTATCTACCTGGGCATCATATTCCACTCCTAGGGAATTGGTTCCAAAAATAAAGCCGTTCTGATTATCCTTGTAAGTATCCACTATAAAAAGAAAGGCATCGGTATTATCCAACAAAGCATCCCTTCTGGCATCGGAAACTACTAGCCCATCAGGATCCGAATCATAACAGACTACTGCCAAATAAAAAGTGTGTTCAGTGTAGGCAATTCTTATCTCCGTGCGTTCGCTGGCCATTTGTCCGTAATTGGGTTGACTTTGTAATAAGCCCCCAAAGGGTTTTATCTTTTGCCAAACTTCATCTTTTAAAATATTCCCATCGATCAAAGGATCGGTTTCAATGGGAACTGCAACAGCGGTTGGTCGTATTTGGGTGTCATTATCTAAAACTGGCGTTTGGGAAAATCCAATTGTAGAAAAGTTTAAAAAGGCGAAAAGAACTAATAAAAATTTTTGGTTGGGCATGGTGTTTTTGGTTTGTTGGTATTGGTTTGGCTAATACTCTAATATAATAACAATTAAGGATTTAATGGAACAATTTTTTAATCTTATCTTTAAAAGATTAATCCAACAAAATCATGAAAAACACAAACGCAATTATAACGCTATTGTTTCTTCTATTAATCCTAGCTGTTCCTGCCAATGGGCAAACTGGTTCAAATGCCCTATCAAGTGTAAACATATCGGGAATTGATAAGGAAAGGTTGAACCGATATGACGATTTTCTTAAAAAAGAAATAATCGAAGGAAGAATTCCAGGTGCCGTTTCCTATATTATGAGACGGGGGGAAATTGTTCACGAAACTGCCTATGGATATAGTAGTTTGGCCAATAAGACCCCTATTCGACAAGATCAGTTGTTCCATATCATGTCCATGACAAAGCCCATAGTAACTGCAGCGTTTATGATGTTATATGAGGAAGGATATTTCTCCCTAACAGATCCGGTCTCCAAATATTTACCCCAGTTCAAGAATCTACAGGTAGCGAAGAATGTGGATCAAGGGGCAACCGGAGAAACGGAACAAGTCAACAAGGAAATAACCATTAACCATCTTTTAACGCACACCGCCGGATTTTCACATGGTCTGGGAGGAACCAAATTGGACAACGAGATTGCTAAAGCACTTTACTCCGAACCACATAAGGATATAGAAAGTAGGGTAAACGCTATGCTAGAAATGCCCCTTATAGGACACCCAGGGGAACAATGGTACTACAGTGCATCCCCAGATGTCTTGGCTTTGCTTATTGAACATTTCTCCGGAATGACCACTGCCGAATTTTTAAAAGATAGGATATTTGACCCCTTGGACATGAAAGACACTGGGTATAATATATCCAAAGAAAATAAGGGGAGATGGATGCCAGTTCATAATTTGGACAAACAAGGGAATCTGATAAATTCCAAAACCCAATTGCCCACAGAGGGCAATACCATTTACGGAGGAACGCATGGCCTTTTTTCCAGTGCCTCCGACTATATGAAATTTTGCCAAATGCTTCTAAACAAAGGGCAATTCAAAGGTAAACATTTACTAAGTCCCAAAACCGTGGATATCATGACCATGAACCAAGTAGGCAATTTATATGAGGCCGCAGGGCAAGGTTTTGGATTAGGATTTGGTGTTACCACCGATCTAGCCGACAGCAAAGCATTGGGCTCGGTAGGTCAATACTATTGGAGCGGAGCCTATTGCACCTATTTCTTTATAGACCCAAAAGAAGAACTCATAGTAATCCTAATGAGTCAGCTACAACCTTACAACAATTATTATGGGGAGAAAATGAGACAAATGGTTTACCAATCGCTCATTACAAAATACTAATCAACATATCAATGAAAAGAGTTATACTTTTTCTTATTGCCATGCAATTGCCCCAAATGATGATTTCGCAGGAAATTGTTTTACTTCCTAACGAAAACAATACTGAGTTAGTTTGGCTAGGCGATGAAAAAACAACTTATTCCGAACAGTGGCAAACCGAATTGATTTCCAATGTTTCTACACCAACCCTTCAAATATTTAGACCAACGCCCTCCCTAAATAATGGAACCTCAGTTGTTATTGCACCTGGTGGTGGACTTCGGGTATTAAGTATCAATAGCGAAGGTGTAGATGTAGCAAAATGGTTAAACTCCAAAGGAATTACGGCCTTTGTACTTAAATACAGACTATTGCCAGAAAATGAAAGTGTCCTCCCCAATGAAAATGGAGATAATCAAAATACTTCTTCGGCAATGACAAAAAAAATGGCCATGGTCCTTGACCTGGCAACATCAGATGGTTTAAATGCAATGGACTATGTAAGGAGCAATGCAAAGTCATTGGGAATCGACCCCAACAAAATAGGATTTATGGGCTTTTCTGCTGGTGGTTCCGTAAATATGGGCGTTACTTTTAATTATGTTAAATCCAACAGGCCAGATTTTATAGTTCCTGTTTATCCGTGGATGACAGTTTTAAGCCCCTATAGTGTTCCCCATGACGCTCCGCCAATGTTGATTATCTGCGCCTCGGACGATCAATATGACCTAGCACATGAGAGTATAGATCTGTACTCGGCCTGGTCAAAGTCGGGAATGAACGCCGCACTGCACATGTATTCCAAGGGTGGTCATGGTTTTGGAATGAAAACCCAGAACTTGCCCTCGGACAATTGGATATCACGTTTTTACGAATGGTCGGTAGCGGAGGGAATTGTAGTTCCACGCCATCAACCTTAATCGAAGTCCAACTAATGCCAAATTTTACCATTAGCGAACAACCAATGTTCCCGGTCGAAAATTATTTGACAGGAACAATAAATATTATAATTTAAACCTTTAATTCAATTACATTGAAAAAGCTCACTTTTTTATTCCTTTCTTTAGCTTTCCTTGGTTATGGCCAAAAAGCCCCCGACTTTCAAAATGAGGTAAGGGCCATACAGAAAAAGTATGAATCCCTGTGGGACTCCTCCAAGGAAACCATAGTATTTACAGGTAGTTCCAGCATTAGAATGTGGAAAAATCTGGAATCTATGTTCCCTGATCACCAAATTATCAACTCAGGCTTTGGTGGATCCCAATCTTCCGATCTCTTCCGTTATTACAACGAACTAATATTACAATATAATCCCAAAAAGGTATTTATCTACGAGGGGGATAATGATATTGCGGCCAAGAAAAAAACCAAAGATATTATAGATACTACCCGTGAAATAATACAAAAGATAAAGGAACGAAATAGTGCTACACAGGTGGTAATCATAGCAGCAAAACCAAGTATAGCCAGATGGAACCTGAAAAGAAAATACATTAGACTGAACAGGGCTTTCCAAAAGCTATGTGAAGAAGACAATGCCTTGATGTTCGCCAATGTATGGGATGCGATGATGGACGGAAAACAAGTAAAAAAGGATATCTTTATAGGTGACGGACTTCACATGAACAGTAAAGGGTACGACCTTTGGTTTTCAGTTATTCAACCCTATATGAATTGATCCCTAGATCAGCAGTAACCTAATAATACTAATACAATCTATATAAATGAAAAAATCAATCCTAATCAAATCGCTAGTAGTACTGATAGTTTTTACTGCCTTTGTTGCCTGTCAGCAGGAAAAAAAGAAAGTAATCAACTTTCCTATGACAGATCTAACTGCGGAAAATTTAATCCCTAAACCGCTAAAGATAATCCCTACCAATAGTGCCTTTGGGTTGGATAAGAACACCATCATTTATACTTCTCAAAATGCCGAAGGTTTTCCAGAGGTTGGAGAGTTCTTATCAGAAAAGATAAAATGGCAGACCGAATTGGATTTGGCGGTAAATTCTACACCCAATACCAGCTCCCAACGAATTATTTTTATCAATCAGTCCGATAGTACTGAATTTTCCTCCAAGGAAGGTTACGACCTTTACATAACCCAAGATTCCATTATTCTTAATGCAAAAACTGCCGAGGGCGCCTTTAGGGGAATACAGACTATAAGGCAAATTATTCCGGAGACCAGTAATGACACCCTGTCCGAAAATAAAATATGGTTGATTCCCACAGGTAAGATTATAGACAATCCCAATTTTGAATACAGGGGATCCATGTTGGACGTGGCGCGACACTTCTTTAGCGTGGAGGATGTAAAAAAGTATATTGACATATTGGCCTATTATAAAATTAACACCTTGCATTTGCACCTTACCGATGATCAGGGCTGGCGCATAGAAATTAAATCTTGGCCAAAGCTTACCGAAATAGGTGGAAGTTCTGAAGTTGGAGGTGGCCCCAGTGGTTTTTACACCCAAGAAGAATATAAGGACATTGTGGCCTATGCCGCCAAACATTTTATTACCATAGTTCCAGAAGTGGATATGCCTGGCCATACCAATGCCGCATCCGTTGCGTATCCTATCCTAAATGGAAATGGAAAAACACCTAAGATCTATACCGGAACCGAAGTAGGTTTCAGCACCTTTGACGCCAATAAGGATACCGTTTACGCCTTCATCGACGATGTGGTAAGGGAAATTTCAGCCATTACTCCAGGCCCATATTTTCATGCCGGAGGCGATGAAAGTCATGTTACCAAAAAGAAGGATTTTATTCATTTTGTTTCCAAAGTGGACAAAATTGTAAAGAAATACGGCAAAAAAATGATAGGTTGGGATGAAATTGTACACGCTGACATAGATACAAGTGCCATTGCCCAATTTTGGGCCAATGAAGAAAATGCCAAACTGGCTGTAGAAAAGGGGCTAAAAGTTATTTTGTCTCCAGGAAAAAAAGCCTATTTGGACATGAAATATGATACCCTTTCAAAATACGGACTTAATTGGGCAGGTTTAATTCCTGTAGATACCGGATATGTGTGGACCCCGGAGAGATATGTTCAAGGAATAAACAAGGAGAACATTTTGGGCATTGAAGCACCACTTTGGTCCGAAACCGTTAGCAATATGGATGAAGTGGAATATTTGGCCTTTCCAAGGATGATCGGTTATTCCGAACTTAGCTGGAGTGTTGAAGAAAATAGAAATTGGGATAATTACAAGGTGAGGTTGGGCAACCAGGCTCCATATTTGGATAAGATGAATGTAAAGTACTATCCTTCCGAACTCATAGAGTGGAAAAAAAGCAAGTATACCTATAAAACTATTGAAAAGGACTAAATATTCATTAAGCAATACTATCGGCTATAATCTATATATTTAATATATTGTAAGCCCCTAATTATCATATCCTTGCCCGTTTAGCTATTTAACCCAATCTAAATACTAAACAAATGAAAGCCTTTATTCTAATTACGACCCTTCTTTTGGGACAATTGTGCTATCCCAATAAGGAAAATGATTCCATACCCAAAGCCGAGGTTGCTACCACCATGCAAAGCGTTACCATAAATGGCAACACCATTTATTTAACGGCAAAGGCAGGAACTTTTGAAGTGAAGGATGAAACTAATAAGCCAATTGCCTTAATGGGCTTTACCTATTACACCAGGGATTCCAAAAGGGGCTTGACAACACAAAGGCGTCCTATTGTTTTTGCCTTTAACGGAGGGCCAGGTTCATCCTCTTTCTGGTTGCATATGGGAATTTTGGGACCTAAGAGAATTGTAGTGGACGACCCAAAATCTACTCCCGCCGCCCCCTACAAAATTGTGAACAACAACTACTCAATTCTGGATATAGCAGATCTTGTAATGATAGATCCCGTAGGTACTGGCCTAAGCATCCCCGTTGGAAAGGCCAAGTTTAAAGACTTTTGGGGTGTGGACCAGGATATCCGCAGCCTTTCTTTGTTCATTACACAGTTTCTGATACATAACGACCGTATGAACAGTCCCAAATTCCTACTGGGAGAAAGCTACGGGACTTTTAGGAACGCCGGTTTAATGAATACCCTTTTGAGCCAAGGTGTGGCCATGAACGGTGTTATCATGGTATCGGCTGTTTTTGACCTTCGTACCTTATTGTTCCCTCCAAATGATGATCTCCCCTATATAGTACATTTTCCGACCTATGCAGCAACGGCCTGGTATCATAATAAAATAGACGATAAGCCGGAAAATGTGTATGAATTCCTGGAGACGGTTCGATCCTTTACCGAAAACGAGTATACGCCCGCCCTCTTTAAAGGGGATCGACTTCCTGAAAATGAAAAGGCCAACATTGCCTCCAAGTTAGCGTACTATACCGGTACAGAAACCAACTACTGGCTCAAAGCAGACCTAAGGGTTACTGCCAGTGAATTTTTTGCTGAATTTTTAAGGGATAAGGGTGAAATAGTGGGACGATTGGATTCGCGATTTACTGGAATCAATGAAGATCTACTATCCCAGGAAGGAAGTCATGACCCGCAAAGTTCGGCCATTTCTCCTGCCTACATTAGTGGGTTTTTGGATTATTTTTACGGTGACCTAAAAGTCAACAAAAATTTATTATACTCAATAACCGCAGGGAGAAGGGACGGATTTAAATGGGATTGGTCCCATCAAGGGAATGAAAGATGGGGTGCTTCAGCGGCGATCAACACCGGTATTGATATGGCCACAGCATTATCTAGAGATCCAAATATGAAAGTATTGATCCTAAATGGCATCTATGATATTGCCACTGTTTTTTATGGCGTAGAACACACAATCAACCATTTGGGTCTTAAAAAGGAGATCAAGGATAATATTATTATGGAATATTATGAGGCTGGACATATGATGTACACCCACCAGCCATCAATGGAAAAATTTAAGAAAGATGTTTCCCGATTTATACTAAATGCGTCCAAATAAATACAGAATCGATTGCCCAGGACAAGACAGTATTCGGACAAAGACAGGCCCTTGAGGTAACGGAAGAAAAATATTAATAACCGCCATAACGGAACGGGCAGGCCCGCCTTAACGGAACGGGCAGGTTTCAATCTCGATTATCGAGTAAAATTTAAACCCCGTATGGATCATGTTCCATACGGGGTTTATAATCAATTTGTTTACTGTTAAGATCTTATTCCCACTCAAAATCCCCTTTTTCAATAGACCAATCGTTTCCGAAGAAACCAGCGCATTTGACGGCTGAAGTCCCTTGTACCAATACAGTTTCATCAAAGAGCATTAGATCGGGAAATGTGGTTCCGTTCACCAAATAATGGTTGGCGTAGGCTGCTTTCATACCCATTGGTCCCGTTGCCGTTACCACTCCAACACTGGCAAAATCACTATCGGCCCTTGGTACTATAAAGTATAAGCCCCAATTGCTTCCCGTAAGACTTCTATTCCCGAAATTTAATTTATTGTTATATACTTGGACCGGACTATTTTTTAATAATTTGTCCCAGGCCGCATTGTTGGACTTATTACCGTAAATAACAACATTTCTGTTGGGATAATCTTTGGGAGAAAAGTTGGTGTCCGCGACCAATTCAATATTTCCATTGGCCTTATACCAGAATGTATCGGCATCGAACCTAGCCTTGTTATAATACCAATCGTTCTCCGATTTGGATCCTTTGGTAGCATAAACGAACACTACATCATTTCTAAAGGCATCCTTGAACCCACCGTTCCTATGGGGGCCTTTTTCCCCCAAGGATGGTTTGGAAACAATTGTCCAGACCCCATCCGATTCCTTGAAAAACATCTTCTCTTTTGAAGGTATACCAATTTCTTTTCCGTTTAGCTCTATGCTCTTGATCTCACCAGGCAAATATGAAAAATCCACCTCCAATAAAGACACATTTTTGGTCTCCATTTTAATAATGCTATCCAATGAAAAATCAAACGAGCTAACCTCAAAGGGTATTTGTTGCTGATGGATGGTAATAAAATGTGAGGATGCAGAAACCCCAGGAGAACCGGTACTGAACTCCAATTTTTTAATATCCTTTATCTCGGGAATGGTTCGTTGCTTAAACATGTTAAAAATCGGATCCCAATCCACACTGTGGTTCCCGTACCAATGGGTACCGTCTGGATACTCATAATAGGTGAAATCTGGATGAAATTTCCCCAACCGCTCCCTCATATCCCGGGCTAAATTAGTAGGAACTACATTGTCCTTTTCGCCGTGCAACACATATACCCCGTGATGCAAGTAATTTCGTATCAGTTTTAAGGTTCTGCTCGGTGTTCCCGCTCTTTCAACGATGTCTTCAACTGCAGTGGGGACATACTTCTGGGTAAGGCGTTCGAACATTTTAGGGCTAATGCCATACCGCATTCTCTGCTCTTCGGTCATTTCCATAAGCCTTTCGGACCTACTTCCGCGGTACAATAACAGATCTGGATATCCAGCACATGGTGCAATGGCAGCAAAATGGTCTGGGTAAGTTGCCCCCAAATACCATGTTCCATGCCCTCCCATAGAATGCCCTGTTAGGTAAATTTTGCTATTGTCCGGTTTAAAAATCCTCTTGCTATCCGCCAGCACTTCCAAGGCATCCAATCTTCCCCAATCTTCCCAAGCAAACCCGTACGGTCTCCTATTTGTTGGTGCAACAAGGTTCCCCCAATCTTTTTGCTTGTAAGCGTTTGCCTGATTCACGGCCTCTACCGAAGCACCGTGTACCGAAAGGAAAAGTGCAGCGCCTTCTGTATTTCCACTTTTGTCCGGTGCCACGCTGTAATATTGTACACTTTTATCTATATCACTTATAAAGGTTCTCTTATGGTGTTTATTTTTCGACTTCACATTCAAAGTCAAAGTTTCGCTAGAGACCTGCTGTCCATTACTTTGTATCAAACTTAGAACTACATTCACCTTCGCCATTGAGGTATCCAAGGTAGACGAAGGAATGGAAAAAGGAATTTTATATACCGTATAAGGAGGAATGTCGCTCACTTTTGTAGTAAGTTCCTTTCCGTTTACCTTGGCAATAATCTTGTATTTTTCGATCCACTTATCCGAAGCATTTACCACCCTTATGGCTGCCTTATATTCCATATCCTCCTCCAATAAAAGATCGGGAACTGTTACATCTCGTGTAGTAAATTGAACCTCGGCCTTGGGCTCCAATATCCGCGCTCGAACCCTGGGAAAACGGCCAACCTTTAAAACAAAAATATTATTCCCCTTTTTCAACTTTACAGGAATAAGGTTCCAACCAAAATCATAATGATCACCCTCATATGGATAACCGTTAATGGAAGCCAAGGAATGTCCGGAAGCTTCGAACAAAACCGTTTTCTCCGATCCTGAATTGTAAGTGAGATATACATAACCCGACCTAAGGTCCCTGCCGGAAAAGCTATTGGTACTGTCTACCTTTATGGAGTTCCATTTTAATTCCCTTCCAAACGGATCAATATCAAAAACTTCACCTTCCCTCACCTGGGTACTGGGCTCCATTAGGAACTTATCAAAAACCGGATCTACGGGAAATGATGAGGATTCAAATCCGAAACTTGGAATTGATAGAGCCAAGGCCTTATCAAAAACATGGATCACTTTTCCTTCGTGAATATCCTCAACTTTTTCCTTACCGAAATATTCCACAATATTTCCTGTACGTTGTTGCCCGGGGAGGACAAAGGGAAGAACAAGGAACATTAGTAAAATTGCAGCACTTTTCTTTTTAAATTTAGCCATGATATAATTGATTACGGAATTAAAATATTAATTTCCATAATTAGTAGGCCGCTGCCCAACAATTTAGACCAATAACAAAAGCACGAAGCTAAATGGAGAATATTTTTAACATAAAGGCGATGGCTAAACTCATTTACGGAAAAAGGACTTACAATACGGCATAAAAAAACCTTCGTAAACGAAGGTTCTAATTTTGTATATAAAGAAAATCTATTCTGTTTCCTTGGAAGCCTCTTCTTTTTCTTCCTCGTCCGCAAATTCTGTAATACCGTGCTCATGTAATAAATTATACCATTGAATGATCTTTTTAATATCACTGGCATAAACCCTATCTTCATCATAATTGGGTAGCACTTCAAACAAATATTCTTCCAATTTTATCTTATCCTCTTTATGGCTCACCGCTGTTTTTCCACCATCTTCCTTTTCCTTGATTTTTTCAAACACCACCTTTAACGGCACTTCCTCCTCCAACGTATAGATTGCAATCTCAGACAAGACACTCACATTGTTCTTAAAACTTACGGTAACTTTTTTGCCATCCAACAAGGATTCGGCTACAAAACCTGTACGCGTTTGCGTCAATAATTTAAAAAGTCCCGGCTTACCTGCAATCGATAATATTTTATTTAAACCCATCTGTTATTTTAGTTTCAGCGGCAAATATGCTACTTTTTGTTTATATATAGAAATAGTTTTAACGTGCTTTTTTAATGTTGGGAAACCGCATTCTATATTCCACCTTTATCTTCCCCTTGGAAATGTTGGCCAACCTACCCTTTAAAAGGCGTTTTTTTAAGGAGGATAATTTATCGGTAAACAATATGCCCTCTATATGGTCATATTCATGTTGGATTACCCTGGCCAAAAGTCCGTCATAGGTTTCCTTATAAGATTTAAAATTCTCATCCATATAGGAGATGGTAATGGTATCTTTCCGGGAAACATCTTCCCGAACATCGGGAATACTAAGACAGCCTTCATTAAAAGCCCATTCTGTTCCAGTTTCTTCCTCAATACGTGCATTGATAAAAACTTTCCTAAACCCTTTCAATGCATTTTGCTCTTCTTCGGTAAGCTCTTCGTCATCCCCAAATGGCGTGGTATCCACAAGGAACAATCTAATGGGCAGTCCTATTTGGGGTGCGGCCAAACCAACCCCATTGGCATTATACATGGTGTCCCACATATTGGCCACCAATTCTTCGAATCTTGGAAAATCCTTGTCTATATCATCCGCTACTTTCCTAAGTACCGGGTCTCCATAAGCAACTATAGGTAAAATCATACTACTATTTTCTATTTAAATACGCCTGAAGGATAATAGTGGCGCTAATTTCATCGACTAGGGCCTTATCCCTTCTTTGTTTTTTATTAAGACCACTATCTATCATTGTCTGAAATGCCATTTTAGACGTAAAGCGCTCGTCCTGCCGCTCTACAGGTATCTTTGGAAAGACACCTTCCAAAGTTCTCAAAAAAGGTTTGATCAATTCCTCGGATTCGGATGGAAGATTGTTCATTTGCTTAGGTTCCCCTATCACAAATTTTTCTACCTTCTCCTCTTGAACATACTTCCTTAGGAAATTCAAAAGTTCCTTGGTATCAACGGTAGTCAGGCCAGAAGCTATAATTTGCAACTCGTCCGTAACGGCAATTCCCGTCCGCACCTTTCCATAATCCAATGCTAAAATCCTTCCCACACAAATTTTTTGCAAAAATAAGGGATAAATTGTTATAAGTGCAAAAACAAAAGGTTAATTACCTACTAGCCCTTATATTTGCTAAAATTTGAATTATTAAAGATGAAAGAATTAAGAAAAACAATAGAAACTGCCTGGGAAAATCGAGACTTACTTAAAGAAATTCCAACTCAGACTGCCATAAGGGAGGTCATAGATCTTTTGGATAACGGTAAGTTGCGCTGTGCTGAACCAACAACAGATGGATGGCAGATAAATGAATGGGTAAAAAAGGCAGTGGTACTATATTTTCCGATTCAAAAAATGGAAACCTTGGAAGCGGGTATCTTTGAATATCACGATAAAATGCCCCTTAAAAGAGGATATGCAGAAAAAGGAATACGTGTTGTTCCCAATGCGGTTGCCAGACACGGGTCTTATATTTCAGCAGGAACAATTTTAATGCCAAGTTATGTAAACATCGGAGCCTATGTGGATGAAGGCACCATGGTAGACACTTGGGCCACCGTTGGTAGCTGTGCCCAAATTGGAAAAAATGTCCACCTTAGCGGAGGTGTAGGAATTGGCGGGGTCTTGGAGCCCTTACAGGCCTCCCCTGTAATTATTGAGGACAATGCCTTTATTGGATCCAGATGTATTGTCGTGGAAGGTGTACGCGTAGAAAAAGAGGCCGTATTGGGAGCAAATGTAGTACTTACTGGATCAACCAAAATTATTGATGTTACTGGCGACAAGCCTGTAGAAAGAAAAGGATTGGTACCGGCAAGATCTGTTGTTATACCAGGGAGTTATACCAAAAAATTTCCGGCTGGCGACTATCAGGTGCCCTGTGCCTTGATCATTGGTACACGTAAAGAGAGCACCAACAAAAAAACTTCCCTGAACGATGCCCTTAGGGAATACGACGTTGCTGTTTAAAAGCTAAGAAATGAAAACAATTCTTGTAGATGCTTGGAACACCTTTGTTACTGAAAAGGGAATGGATTACGATCTAAAGAAATTATTGGACTCCTATCCCAATCCCAAAATCATCTTAACAAATGCCAACAAACAGGAATGTATTACTTATGGAATTGTAAATATGCCTTATGAGGTTTTTAGTTTGGAACATAAGCCCAACAAGACCGATAAGGCATATTACCTTAAAATGTTAAGCCATTTTAAATTAAAACCAACAGAAGTTGTCTACTTTGAACACAATGCGGAAGCCATAAATTCTGCCAGCTCCGTTGGCATAAATACCTTTCCCTACAATAAGGAGGAAAATCTGGGCGGGCTCCGCGTTTTCCTAAAAAATAATTTGGATTAGAACTTAACGCATCATGGCATATAACATCACCTTAGAAGGAAAAAATAAAGTTATTGCCGAAAGGATGCTCAAAAATGTGGCTACCCTTTTTGACCGTTGCAAGATTGATTACTGGATAGAAGGAGGCACCTTATTGGGTATAAAAAGGGAAAACAGACTTTTACCATGGGATAACGATGTGGACATGTCCATTAACCATGACCAATTGGGGAAGTTGGACCATTTTTATTCAGAATTAAAAAAAGCAGGTTATAGGGTAAGGACAAGGAATTTTGATGAGACTTCGGAGTTTTTTACCAAGGGCAACATCCGAATGATAAAAATAAGGGAAAAGCGATTTTTTGGATTGCTCAAAGGGGCGGTTTGCCTAGACGTTTTTATTAAATATCAGCATGGGCAGAACAGTTATTGGGAAATTGACAACAAAACAAAATTTGTTCCAAGCAAGTTCTACCACAGCTTTAAACATATTTCCTTTAAAGATTTCGACTATAAAATCCCAGCGCTTACAGAAGAATACCTAACTTATAGATATGGTGATTGGCAAAAACAGGTTAAAAATTGGGATACTTCCAAAGATGACAATGCTATAGCCTAGGTTGCCTGAGGTTGTAAGTGCAATGTTTCCTTTAAAATGGTGCTACTTACATTTTCAGTATAGGCCACATATTCCACCGGACATGTAGTTTTCGGGAATCTACCTTTCCAGTCGTCACCAACGGAAATAGCATCAATATTATACTCATCCACTATTCGTTGCTTATTTTTATCTGTCTGGGGAATAACTTCATCTACATAATTAATGGCTTTGACCAGTTTTATCCTTTCCTCAAACGGAATAATAGGTAGCCTCCCTTTTTCCTTTAAAATAAGTTCATCTGTGGAAACACCCACAACTAAATGGTCGCACATCTGTTTCGACCTTTTAAGAATGTTCAGATGCCCAAAATGAAAAATATCAAAACAACCTGAAGTATACATTTTATTATACTTCTTAGGCTTTTTACTATGCTTGACTTTTATAGCAAGGGTATTCCCCTTTTTAAGTTTAATGACGTAATCTTTATTGTCAAAAAAAATACCGATATTTTTAACGATCTCCAACATCTCTGTCAAAGCATCATCAAATTCACATTTACAGCTTATATACAACTTTACCTGATCGTCCGGATCGGTGACAAAGTTCCAGTTTGGATATTTCGAAATTAGAATATGTAGATAAGAATCAGTCATTTGTGAAGAATCCAATTGTTCGTTTAAGGTGTAAAGGTAGTAAACGGTAATAGACATAAATTATTATAACCCAATTATTATATATTGCCCTACCCAACTCCCATATTTATGAAGTTATCATAAAAAAAACCTTAATAAATTATTAACCACACTAGACTCTTCAGCTATTCATTTGCCCAATCCCTTGTAGAAATGCCCTAAAAATCAAATCAATATCCAATATTAATTAAACTTCTGTGGCACATTCTAGGAAAAACTACTTGTTATTTGATATACTATTATTGATTTTTAATTGTTATGTATTTGGTAATATCGTTATAAGTTTTAGTGATTTTAACGCAACTATTTCCATTAAAACTATCTAATAAGTGGTAAAAATTTCGATTGCATGATAGATCAAAGTGAAAAAATATCGGCCTTAATAATCACTTATAATGAAATGGGATATATTGAAAAGTGTATAGATTCCATTCAGTTTGCAGATGAAATTATAGTGGTGGATTCGTATAGTACGGATGGCACCTACGAGTATCTCAAAAATCACCCCAAGGTTAGGGTTATCCAAAACGAGTTCGAAAACTATACGGCCCAAAAATCCTTTGCCCTAAAATGGGCTTCACATGATTGGGTCCTCTTCTTGGATGCGGATGAAGTGGTAACGGACAAGTTAAGGAATGAAATAAAAGCCAAGGCCAAAAAAGATTCCGAACATTGTGCATATTGGTTCTACCGAAAATTTATGTTCAAAAACAGTCGCCTTCGCTTTAGTGGATGGCAAACTGATAAGAACTACCGACTTTTTAGAAAAAGTAGGGCTCAATTTTGCAAGGAAAAAATAGTTCATGAAACCCTTATTGTCAAGGGTACATCCGGGATATTGAAGCAAAAATTAATGCATTTTTGCTATAAGAACTATGAGGATTACAAATTTAAAATGCTTAAATACGGGCGATTAAAAGCCAAAGAAGCCCATCAAAAGGACAAAAGGTTCAATTACTTACTTTTAATCTTTAAACCTTTTTGGAAGTTTTTTAACCACTACATAATTAGATTGGGAATACTTGATGGGAAAAAAGGGATTACCATATGTTATTTAAATGCCTTAGGCGATTTTGAAAGGTATATGGAGCTAAAACGCTTGGGCAAAAAGGAGAAATTAAGCTATTTTTTGATCAAGCCATAATCGGTCCAAGAACTTCTTTTCTTGTTTACCTCTTTCCTGATGAATTTGTTCTTATGTATGGAAGCTTCCGTTTTATACCCTCTTTTGTGATCCAAATGCACACATATAGCACTGTACCTTAATTGTATTGGCTTAATTCCACTGTTTACCAATCTTTCCCCAAGTTCCCTATCTTGTCCTCCGTACTGCATTCTTTCATCAAAACCGTTTATCCGTAGAATATCCACCTTCCAACCGGATGAGTTATGTCCGTTCCAGCTGGCATTTGTAGGGGTCCATGAATTTAGGAACTTTGACACATGTCCCTTTGCAGTCAATTTTGCACTTTTAAACTTCTTGGCTATGCCTTGGGCCTCTAGCCACTTAATGTTAAAACAATTTTGCTCTTCAATATCCTCCTTCGTAATTATTTGGGAAATATTCATAGGTAACATAAAATAACCTCCGGAGATAAAATGGCCAGCAGCCTTATTGCATTGATGCACTTCAACAAAGTCTTTCCTTGGAATACAATCGCCATCCGTCATAATTACATATTCTGCTCGGCAGGCTTTTAATGCCTTATTCAATATTTTGGATTTCTGAAATCCCTCATCCTCCTGCCACACATGAAGAATTTTATAAAAAACCGTATCTGCCATCGATCCAATCAAGTCCTTGGTTCGGGGCCCCGAACCATCATCGGCTATTACTACCTCAAAATCCCGATAACTTTGTTGATGAAAACCCCATAGTACCTTTTCCAACCATTCTTCGGAATTATAAGTACTTACAATAACGGATATTGAAGGGGTGCAGTTGTCCACCCAGCAAAATTATAAACCTTTATTTACATATCTTTGCCCACCTACTTTATCTTTGTATTAGGTTATGGTTAAAAAAATATTATTTGGACTTCTAAAGAAATTTAAATTTCTTCCCCAGAAGACGTTCATAAAAATCTATTACGAATATTACTCGGGCAAGAAATTGGATCTTGATAATCCGGTTGAATTCTATGAAAAAATATCGTGGTACAAAGTTTTTTTCAGACCTAAAATATTAAATCAGCTTGTAGACAAATATGCCGTTAAATCTTATGTGGAAGACAAAATTGGAAAACAATATTTAAATGAGACCCTAGCGGTTTATGAAAGAAGTTCCGAAGTGGATTTTGACAAATTGCCAGATCAATTTGTAATCAAGGGAGTCCATGGCTATCACTTCAATCTAATTGTTAAGGATAAGAAAAAGCTGAATAAAATTAAATCGAGATATTTATTCAAGAAATGGATGTCCAAGAACCAATACTTCCGGGGTGGCAAGGAATGGGCCTATAAAGATGTTAAGCCCAGGCTAATAGCAGAAAAATACCTAGAAGAAATGGGCAAGGAGGTATTGAACGACTACAAGTTTTTTTGCTTTAACGGAGTACCTAAATTCGTTCAAATCGATTTGGATAGAGGTACGACGAACTCTAGGTGTTACTATGATATGGAGTGGAAGAAACTAGACCTATTTACCAAAAACACCCCTTTCTACGAAGGAGAAATTGATAAGCCCGAAAATTTTGGAGAAATGAAAAAAGTAGCCCAAAAATTAGCGGCCAAACTTCCGTTTACCAGAGTGGACCTTTATTCCATACAAGGAAAAACATTATTTGGTGAAATGACCTTTTATCCCTCCGATGCCAGGAATAGCTTTTTACCAGAAAAATACAATAAAATAATTGGTGATTACTTTGTTCTACCAGCGATTCCAAAAGGACAAAAATATATAACCAGTCTAGTTACGGACTAGCTTTTAATTAAAAACTCATGAAAATTGTCATTTTAGCAGCAGGTATTGGATCAAGACTTGGGAATCCATTTCCCAAACCTTTAACACCTTTAAAAAATGGAAAATGTATTATGGAGATGCAGGTCAACAATTTGGATGACACCTTTGACTTGGATGACATTAACGTTGTTGTTGGTTTTAAAAAAGATCTAATAATGGAACGCTTTCCGGAACTGACCTATATATACAACCCATTTTTTGATCAGACCAATACTTCCAAAAGCCTTTTGAAAGCCCTTAGAAAAAATAGGGACAAATCAGTGCTTTGGCTCAATGGCGATGTTGTTTTTGACGTAAGTCTCCTATCGGTCCTGATACCCTATATTAACAAAAATCAATCGTTTGTAGCAGTAAACACGAGTAAAGTTGCGGATGAAGAGGTGAAATATACATTGAAGGATAATTTTATTGACAAATTGTCCAAGACGGTGAAAAATGGACTTGGTGAGGCGGTAGGTATTAATTTCATAGCCGCCAAGGATATAAAAAGCTTTATCACCAGACTTGAACAATGTGATGACAATGATTATTTTGAAAGAGGTCTGGAGATGGCCATAGAAAAGGACGGCCTTAAAATTAGTGCTGTGGACATTTCCGATTACAATTGTATGGAAGTTGATTTTAAGGAAGATTTGGAGAATGCCAATACCCTATTTCGCAAATGAAAGTAATTTTATTTTGCCAAAATGCATATGCCTTTGGCATCCTTGCCCCCATCCGGGATGTGCTCCAGGAACAGGGACATGACTTTCTTTGGTATATATCCGGGAAACTCTTGGACAATTTTCCATATAAAAATGAAGATTATACGGTTCGCACTTTAGATTTACAACTCTATAAAAGTGATGCTATTTTCGTTCCTGGAAATGAAGTTCCTTATTATATCCGAGGATTAAAAGTACAAGTTTTTCATGGACTTGCCGGTGAAAAAAAGGGCCATTTCAGGATACGGCACTATTTTGATCTGTACCTTACACAAGGTCCGTACTTCACGGATAAATTTAATGAGTTAAAAAAAGTACACAAGAATTTTGATGTCATCGAGACCGGATGGCCAAAATTAGATGTTTATAGCACTGAAAAAAACAGGTATGACTTTGAAAAAAAGGCCATATTGCAGCAGTTCAACACGGATAAAATTGTGCTCTATGCCCCTACCTTCTCCCCTAGCCTTACCTCTGCCCCCTATCTACTGCAGGAAATAAAAAACCTTGCCGAGACCACGGGATATGTTATCCTTATAAAATTCCATGACCTTATGGACCCAAAATGGATAAAGGCATACAAAAGACTGTCCTATGAAGTGAACAATGTACTTTTCAAAGAGGACAAAAACATTATTAAATCGCTTATACAGGCAGATATATTGGTTAGTGACACCTCATCCGTAATTTATGAATTCATCCTCCTGGACAAGCCGGTAATATCCTTCAAGAATATTGCCGATAAGGTGTTGTGGGACAACTCAAAATCTTACACTGGTCTTACCCAAAAAGTTTTGGACAATTTTAACCTAGACCCACACGCTGCGGAAAGAGCTTACATAAACATGCAGTTCCACCCGTATCAGGATGGAAAGTCGGCCCTTCGCATGGTCAATGCGGTCAAAGAATACATTGAAATACATGGAGTACCAGAAGAAAGGAAGCTGTCCCTAGCCAGAAGGCTTAAAATAGATTCCATGTTCGGGAAACCTACAAAAAACCCCTTTATTGGTGAAAAAACCAATAAAATTTCTGCCATTCTCATTACCTATAATGAGGATATCCATATCAATGCTGTTCTGGAAAATGTAAAGTTTGCGGACGAGATAATCGTTGTGGATTCCTTTAGTACGGATGGCACCATCGAAAAGATCAAGGAGCATCCCAATGTAAAATTGATACAGCGACCATTTTTAAATTATACAGATCAAAAATCCTTCGCCCTGGAACAGGCAACCAATGATTGGGTAATTTTCCTGGATGCTGATGAACGAATTCCGGATCGACTTAGAAATGAAATTTTAGCAACCGTTAATTCCTCAGAACCAACGGCAGATGCCTATTATTTTTACCGAACATTTATGTTTATAAATAAGGTTTTGCACTTCAGTGGTTGGCAGAGCGATAAAAATTATAGACTGTTCAAAAAGAGCAAAGTGCATTTTACAGAGGAAAGAATAGTACACGAAACATTGGTTGTGGACGGAGAGTCCGATGTGCTCAAAAACAAGCTAGTACATTATTCTTACAAAAATTATGAAGACTATAAGGGCAAAATGATAAAGTATGGACAAATGAAAGCGGTAGAGGAACTTAAAAAGAATTATGCCCCCAACTTTTACCACTTTGTATTCCGCCCATTTTACAAATTTTTCAATCATTATATTCTAAGATTTGGAATACTCGACGGAAAAAAAGGGGTAATTATATGTTATCTCAATGCATTGGGAGTGTATTCCCGATATAAGGAATTAAAAAGATTAAGAAATTTAAGAGGATAAAGTATTATGAAAGATTTGCTTGCCGAGGTAAACCAATGCTATGATATTCTAACTAAAGGAGGTCTAATATTATACCCTACGGATACCGTTTGGGGTATTGGCTGTGATGCCACCAATGCAGCAGCTGTAGAAAAAATATATGCCCTAAAACAAAGATCAAATTCCAAGACCATGATCTGTTTGGTGGCCAATGATTTTATGCTGGAACAGCATGTAGAAAAAGTACCGGAACTGGCCTATGACATTATAGACCTTGCTACCAAACCAACAACCATTGTCTATGATTCCCCTAAAGGGGTGGCCGCAAATTTAATCGCCAATGACAACACCTTGGCCATTAGGGTAGCTAATGATCAATTTTGCCAGTACCTGATAAAGAAATTTAAAAAGCCCATCGTGTCTACCTCCGCAAATATAGCTGGGCAACCAACCCCCAATTCTTTCAAAGAAATATCCAATGAGATTTTAAAAGGTGTGGACTATATAGTAAATTTGGACCGCGATAAAATTAACAGTACTCCATCTTCCATTATTATGCTCGGTAATGATGGTACCGTAAAAGTGATCCGAGAGTAAGAATGACGAAGAGAAACCACGAAGAGGCCATAAACAACCCAATATTTTCTACCATTTCCGATGCCGCCAAGGAACTTTCATTAGATTCCTACGTAATCGGAGGCTTTGTGAGGGACTATTTGCTACAAAGGGGAACCCACAAAGATATAGACATTGTAGCCATTGGCAGCGGAATAGAATTGGCCAAATTGGTCGCCAAGAAATTACCGGGGAGTTCGGAGGTCAGTATCTTTAAAAATTTTGGAACCGCAATGATCAAATTTCAAGACATTGAAATTGAATTTGTTGGGGCAAGAAAAGAAAGTTACCATAGGGACAGTAGAAAACCTGTTGTTGAAAATGGGAGCTTGGAAGATGACCAAAAAAGACGGGACTTCACCATAAATGCCTTGGCCATTTCACTTAATCCACAGGACTACGGACAACTTTTGGACCCCTTTGACGGCATTGGGGATCTAAAAAGACAATTGATCAGAACTCCTTTGGACCCATCGATCACCTATTCCGATGATCCTTTGCGAATGATGCGCGCCATAAGATTTGCAACCCAGTTGAACTTTATAATTCATCCTGAATCGTTACAGGCCATTGTGGACAACAAGGAAAGAATTAAAATTATTTCCAATGAGCGCATCGTGGACGAATTACATAAAATTTTGGCAAGTAGCAAACCCTCTGTCGGATTTTCCTTGCTCCACGAAACAGGACTTTTGCCTTTTATAATGCCGGAACTGGTTGCTCTGGAAGGAATTGAGGAAATAGAAGGGCAAAGACATAAGGACAATTTTTGGCATACCTTGGAAGTTGTTGATAATATTTCCGAAAATACGGATAATGTTTGGCTGCGTTGGGCCGCCCTATTGCATGATATTGGCAAGGCCCCTACCAAAAAATTCGATAAAAAAATTGGGTGGACATTCCATGCGCACGAATTTGTAGGATCCAAAATGGTCTACAAACTCTTTAAGCGACTTAGGTTGCCTTTGAACGAAAAAATGAAGTTCGTCCAGAAAATGGTCCTAATGAGTTCCAGGCCCATAGTCCTTTCCGAGGATTTTGTAACCGACTCGGCAGTTCGAAGGCTTATTTTTGATGCGGGAGAACATGTAGAAGATTTAATGACCCTATGTGAGGCGGATATTACTACCAAGAATCCTAAAAAACAAAAAAGGTATAGGAACAATTTTAAAATTGTCCGTCAAAAAATTGAAGAGGTCGAGGAAAGGGATCACATAAGAAACTTTCAACCCCCAATTAGTGGCGAAGAAATTATGGAGACTTTCAACCTAAAACCATCCAAGGAGATTGGCATGATCAAGGAAGCTATTAAGGAAGCTATTTTGGAAGGAGATATTCCCAATGAATACCATGCCGCCCACACCCTAATGTTACAAAAAGGAAAGGAAATGGGGCTCAAATCTAAATAAGCCTTCCCTTACTTTTGGCATAACAAATAGGAGTTTAATACGTGAAAGTATACGGAATTAATCTCAGGGCAAGCCTAAGATTCCCTAGCCAATGGTCCGGGTATTCGGACATGGACCCCAACATAAAGGAAGGATTGCTTCGAGCCTCCCTGATCAAGGCCTATACAACTTTTGGAATACTGATCCTTCTAATAAATTCCCCTTATCCATAGCGGTTTTTTTAAGAAAAGAGTGGTAATTTTGCAGAACTCTTTCAAACATCCAAATGCAGAAAAAATTTACAAAAATCGCCAAGATCAGTCTGGTTTTGGTCTACTTGGTAATTGTGGCCGGTGCAGTGGTAAGAATGACAGGTAGCGGCATGGGATGCCCGGATTGGCCCAAATGTTTCGGTTATTATATACCCCCTACAGACATTCAGGAATTGCAATGGCAACCGGAAAAAGAATTCAAAAAAGGTCAAGTTATTATAATAGACGAAGCCTTATGGGTAGCCAAAGAAAATTTTAGTACCTCCTCTTCCTATAATGCCAATAATTGGGCTCCTTATACAAAGCATGACTACGCTATTTTTAATCCTTTCCACACCTGGACCGAATTCATCAATAGGCTATTTGGTGCCTTGGCCGGGCTGGGAACCTTAATAATGGCCATTGCCTCTTTTACTTACTGGAAAAAACAGAGATTTATCACCATACTTTCATGGGTCGTAGTGTTCGCCATGGGTTTTCAGGCATGGCTTGGCGCCACTGTGGTTTATTCTGTTCTGGCTCCGGCCAAAATAACCATTCATATGGTCATGGCCTTATTGATAGTAGCGCTTATCCTATACTTGATTCAAGCCACCAGCAATAATATCAAGTCCTTAAAGCCAGATAAAATAACTAGAAACCTAATCATCTTTGTTCTTGTGACTACCTTGGCCCAGATAGTTTTAGGTACCCAGGTAAGACAGTTTGTAGATGTACAAACCGATCTTTATGGCGAAGATGCCCCCAACCTATGGCTCAATAATGCAACGCTATCATTTTACATCCACCGGTCATTTTCCATAGTCGTTGTCCTTTTGAACTTGGCCCTGGCCATAAGAATCTATAAATTAAACCTCGGATATTCCAAAATAAATTGGGTGTTGGCACTTTTGCTTTTGGAGGTTATTTCAGGGATGGCCATGTACTATCTGGATTTTCCTTTTGCTACACAGCCATTACATCTAGTGTTTGCATCGGTTTTATTCGGTTTTCAATTCTATTTGGTTTTGGAAGCGCTAAATGCTTTTAAAACCATGAAAACTTTGTAACTTTGCCACCACAAAAAAAGTACCCAATGATATACAAAATAAGGATAATTCTAGATGCAGAGGAAGATATTTTTAGGGATATCGAAATAGAGGAAAACAATTCTATGGAAGACCTTCACAATGCCATTACCCAAGCTTTTGGCTTTTTGGGAAATGAAATGGCGTCTTTTTACACCTGCGATGAAGAGTGGAGACAAGATGAGGAAATTGCCTTATTTGATATGAGTGAAAATGGCTCCGATGTACGTTTAATGAATGAAATTCAGTTAAAGGACATACTAACAGAGCACTCTCCAAAGCTAATTTACGTTTATGACTTTTTAAGTATGTGGACCTTCTTCGTTGAATTGGCGGATATAGTGGAAAAAGAAGACGCACAGACCTATCCCAATACCCTTTTCAGTTTTGGTGAATTGCCGGACTCCCCGCCTGAAAAAAAGTTTGAAGCGGATGAAAGCGAATTCGATTTTGACAATACCCTTGACAATTACGAAGATTTGGATTTTGATGAAAACTGGAACTGATTATTCCACTAGCGGTAAATCAAAGTAGTATTGGTCAATTACAAAAATTGATCAAGTTAAAGCTTCACCAAGACTTTAAGCACAAATAAACCTTAAACATTTTCCATTATCCATGATCAACTTATACCCTACCCAAATTGAAACTATTTCCATACATCGTGTGGGAAACAAAAATAAAAGCGAAGGAATTTTTCTCTCGGAGGAACCATTTTCACTTAACGATGAAACTACGGGACTATTAAAGGAATATTTCTTTAAACCTTTCAGGGAAAAGGAGGAAAATTACTATTATTTTTCCCATGAATCCGACGTTGAATTTAATGAGGTCTACAAAATTGTTTCCGATATTTTTGATGAGCCAAGTAGCCTTCATGCCAATTCAAAAAAAATAGCGACCCAATTATTCGACCAATCGAACCATCCACACATCAAAAGCGGTGAAGTTTACGTTGCCTATCTTACAGATCTAATGTTGGATAATGTAAAGGTGAATGCCGTGGGCATATTCAAAAGCGAGCTTAAACACGATTTTCTGCAATTTCAGGAAAAGGGAAATAGCCTGGATATTTTGGTGCAGCAAGGCATCAACATCAATAAATTGGACAAGGGATGCCTTATTTTCAATACCGATAAAGAAGAAGGTTACAAAGTACTATCAGTGGACAGCAATCGCTACGACACCAAATACTGGTTGGAAAATTTTCTTGGGGTCGACGCCCTATCCGATGATAATTTTAAGACAAAAAACTACTTGAAATTCTGCCAGAACTTTGCCAAGGATGTGGTTTTGCCTGCCGAGGACAAACAACAGGAGGTGTTGTTTATGAACAGGGCCGTAAATCATTTTGCAAAAAATGACTCTTTTGAAGAGACCAATTTCCTGAACGAGGTTATGGAAAACCCGGAATTGATACCAGAATTTAAGCACTACAAAGTAGAAAAAGGCCCCAAGTACAGTATTGAGGATGTCTCTACTTTTGACATTGCCAACAAAGCGGTCTCCGATGCCAGAAAAAAAATTAAGAACGTTATTAACCTAGATACCAATATCCAGATCAAACTTGATTTTATAAATCCGGAATCGGCCCAAAAATTTGTGGAAAAAGGCTGGGACGAAGAGCGCCAAATGTACTACTACCTGGTTTACTTTAACAAGGAACAGAAAAGCTAGACAAATACGAAAGTTACCTGGCCCCTTCATTGAATGGGCGTCTAAGATCATAAACAGATGAAGGCCGAAGTTATATGCTTCGGCCTTCTTTTGTTTAGTATTATTATAGGGGTTTACCCTTGGGTATCGAATAGGTAAATATTAAAGATTGATCTTGTTCTCAATAATCTGTTTCATACTAACATCCTCGTAATTTCTTTTTACAAAGTCCAGCGCAAGTGCCAGCACTTCCCCCATGGTCTTACATTTTTTAAAGTCTATATCTCCCGTAAGATCATAAATATGCTGTGAAAGGGCCGCAATATTATCGTCATTGGATATATCATCGGTCTTCACTATGGAAATGAGTCGTTTGATACGGTTCCCTGAACTCAAAATTCGTTTGGCCACAATGGAGCGTTCCTCTATTTTATATTGATCCACAGAATTACGCTGTAACTTCTCCTTGACCAACATGACCATTTTATAATTTTCCTTAAAAAACTGTGGCCTGTACACTTTTAATTTTCCTTCATAACACTGTTGGTCAAAATCTATTGCCCTTATTTTATATACCACGTGATCAAAATCGTGGGTAGGAACAATTACGTAGTTATATGAACGCATATCCCCCAAAAGGCGGATCATACAGCGTTCGTTAAACTTGACAAATTCTTTGGCCAACTGGGATTTTTCCGATTCGTTGCATTTCGGCAAAAAATCCTTGATAAACACATCTCCCGGAATACCTGCAATATGCTCCTCTATCAAAGTATCCCCGTAGACCAGGAAGTTAAGGTTATAGGGCGACAACATATGCTCCAGTTCCAGTCCGTATATCCTGGAGGCATCGGTCCTTTTTACATAAAAATAAGTGAAATTGTCATTCAGTATATTCCTAACCTTGATCCTAAAGGGCTTGGAGTTTCCAAAAGTACAATAGTCCACCGCATCTACATTTAAAAATGGAAATATACTATCGCTACCATCGGAATGTAGAATGGAATATACTTTCTTTAGACTGATATCGATTTCGGTCCTATCAAACTCGCTGTAATATACACGTACCCAAAGGGTGTCCTCCTCATTGGAGTCGTATACCACAATAGACCCAGAAAAACGCAACAGATCCTCATAAAAAATTGGTATTTCAATTTTTCTGCTATAGTGCTCCAAATAGGCATCCAATTTTTTATTTACTGGAAATGCAGGCTTTTTCTTGGACATTAATCTTTCAGACATGGAAAAAACTTTAATTTGTAACAAAATAACGATTTCTTCGTCAAGTAAGTACAAACAATTAAAAAATCTATCCCATTTTGGAAACTATCCTGACCGTAAACCACCTTACCAAGAAATTTGGATACTTAACCGCGGTAAAAGACCTTTCCTTTAGTATTGAAAAAGGTAATGTTTATGGCATTTTGGGGCCTAATGGCAGCGGAAAATCGACCACCTTGGGAATTGTACTGAATGTAGTAAATAGAACAGCTGGTGATTTTTCATGGTTTGGAGGAACCATTTCCACCCACGTCGCCCTTAAGAAAGTTGGCGCCATCATTGAACGTCCCAATTTCTATCCCTATATGACAGCCATACAAAACCTGAAATTGGTCTGCAAAATCAAGGAAGTTCCCCAAGATAAAATTGAAGAAAAATTGGAAATGGTTGGACTACTGGAACGAAAAAACAGCAAGTTCAGTACCTACTCCCTAGGTATGAAACAGCGATTGGCCATTGCCTCAGCACTTCTCAACGACCCAGAAATATTAATTTTGGACGAACCTACCAATGGTTTGGATCCGCAGGGAATACATCAAATTAGGGAGATCATAAAAAAAATTGCCTCACAGGGCACTACCATACTGTTAGCCTCACATTTATTGGACGAGGTAGAAAAAGTCTGTAGCCATGTGATAATCCTAAGAAAAGGTGAAAAGCTCTATTCGGGACCGGTTGACGAAATGTTGACCAGTTATGGCTTCTTTGAACTCAGGGCAATCGATGAAGAGGCTTTGGTCACATTCCTGAGTAAACACGCCAGTTTCGGCCCTATTAAGCAGGAAAATGGTTTGATTACCGCCATTTTGAAAGAAGAAATGAACGCTAGCACCCTAAATCAGGACTTATTTAATAATGGTATAGTGCTATCCCATTTGGTAAAACGCAAAGAAAGTCTTGAGGAACAATTCCTTAATTTGACGAATCATAAGGATTAACCGCTTTAATACCCTTAAACGCATAAAATATGTTACGTTTATTACAGATAGAATTTATAAAATTATGGAACAATAATGCGAGTAAGGTCCTAATCATTTCCTATTTCGTCCTTATACTCTGTATGGCACTGTTGGCCGCAATAAAATTTGATATCGGTCCCATTCAGTTCCATGTGGCCGAACAGGGAATTTTCAATTTTCCTTACATATGGCACTTGAATACCTGGATTGCAAGTGGTTTGAAGCTCTTTTTTGCTATAGTCATTGTATCTATGATGGCAAACGAATACAGCAATAAGACCCTAAAACAAAATTTAATAGATGGCTTGAGCAAAAAGGAATTTATCGCCTCTAAATTCTTGACCGTTTTTGCATTTTCCGTCATTTCTACCCTTTTTGTTTTTATAGTTTCATTGGTTTTAGGGCTTTTTTATTCCGATTTCACGGAGATATCCATCATATTTTCGGATTTGGAATACTTATTGGCTTATTTTATAAAACTGTTGGGTTTCTTTTCCTTCTGTCTTTTCCTTGGTATATTGGTAAAACGATCGGCCTTTGCTTTGGGCTTTTTAATTATTTGGTTTGCCATTGAAAATTTAGCCATCCGATTTTTGGTATGGTGGCTTGCCGGCAAGGAAGCTTCGGCCTACGTTATGAAATTCCTCCCCTTGGAGTCTATGAGCAACCTGATCAAAGAGCCGGCTTCCAGATTTAAGGCTGTACAAAGTATGGCAGAACAAGTGGGTGAACAGTTCAATAAGGACTATGCCGTTCATTTTTATGAAATTTTGATTGTAGGATGTTGGACGGCAATTTTTATATATCTTTCGTACGCCCTGCTCAAAAAACGCGATTTGTAAAGCCAATTTCCAAGAACATATCTCCCTTTGCACCTTTAACAGTCTAATACCATACATAATACGACAATGGTTACAAATAGTTGCCGAAGCACCTCAGTATTGCCCACTATTTATTAATTTTAGGTCATAAAACGAATATGATTTTTTTATTCTTATCCAGGAAGGAAAAAGATAAAATTGCAATTATAGGAGTTCCTGAATGCATTGCTCATGAAATTTAAAGTTGTTTCCGAATTTAAACCTACAGGTGATCAGCCCCAAGCTATAAAACAATTAAAAGAGGGCCTTGAGGCCGATGAACGTTACCAAACCCTTTTGGGGGTAACGGGGTCTGGAAAAACTTTTACTGTTGCCAATGTCATAGAGCAGGTGCAGCGGCCTACCTTGGTATTGGCACATAACAAAACCTTGGCTGCACAATTGTACTCGGAGTTTAAGCAGTTTTTTCCCGATAATGCAGTTGAATATTTTGTCTCCTACTACGATTACTATCAACCCGAAGCTTATATACCTTCAAGCGGTACCTATATAGAAAAGGACCTTTCCATTAATGAGGATATTGAAAAACTGCGCTTGAGTGCCACTTCATCCCTGTTATCGGGCAGAAGGGACATTTTGGTAGTGGCCTCCGTTTCCTGTTTATACGGTATAGGAAATCCCGTAGAATTTCAGAAAAATGTAATAGGTATAGAAAAGGATCAAGTTATTCCGAGGACCAAATTTTTACATCAGTTGGTACAAAGCTTGTACTCGAGAACGACTGCCGATTTTAGGAATGGAAATTTTAGGGTAAAGGGCGATGTGGTGGACGTATTTCCCAGTTATGCCGACCATGCCTTTAGAATTCATTTTTTTGGGGACGAAATTGAAGAAATAGAGGCCTTTGACCCCTACAAGAACAAAATACTGGAGAAGTACCAACAACTGAATATTTATCCGGCAAATATGTTCGTTACCTCCCCAGATGTATTGCAGAATGCCATTCACCTTATTCAAGAGGATATGGTGTTGCAGGTGAATTATTTCAAAGAAATAGGGAAACACCTGGAAGCAAAACGTTTGGAAGAACGTACAAATTTTGATCTGGAGATGATACGGGAACTGGGATATTGCTCAGGAATTGAAAATTATTCCAGATATTTGGACGGTAGGGAACCTGGAACCCGGCCGTTCTGTTTGTTGGACTATTTCCCAAAAGATTATTTGATGGTTGTTGATGAAAGCCATGTTACCATTCCACAAGTACACGCTATGTATGGGGGCGATAGGTCGAGAAAGGAAAATTTGGTGGAATACGGCTTTCGGTTGCCTGCGGCCATGGACAACAGACCGCTAAAATTTGAGGAATTTGAAGCCCTTCAAAATCAAGTTATCTATGTAAGCGCCACTCCTGCAGACTACGAATTGGAATTGAGCCAAGGGGTTTATGTAGAGCAAGTTATTAGGCCAACAGGGCTTTTGGATCCCATCATTGAAGTGCGCCCCAGCTTGAACCAAATTGATGACCTCATCGAGGAAATCCAATTGAGGGTCGAAAAGGATGAACGGACATTGGTCACCACCTTAACCAAACGAATGGCGGAAGAATTGGCCAAGTATTTGACCAGGATAAATGTTCGCTGTCGTTATATACATAGTGATGTGGATACCTTGGAAAGGGTTGAAATAATGCAGGATCTGCGCAAAGGTGTTTTTGATGTGCTTATAGGGGTGAATTTATTGCGAGAAGGGCTAGATCTACCCGAAGTCTCCCTAGTGGCCATTTTGGATGCCGACAAGGAGGGCTTTCTTAGAAGTGCAAGATCCCTTACCCAAACGGTGGGCCGTGCAGCCAGGAATCTAAATGGAAAAGCCATTATGTATGCTGATAAAATTACCAACAGCATGCAAAAAACTATAGATGAGACCAACTACAGACGGGAAAAACAAACTACCTATAATCTTGAAAATAATATTACTCCCACGGCACTGAACAAAAGTTTGGACAGTGTTTTGGCCAAAAATTCCGTCTCCACCTATCATTTTGAGAAAGAAGAAATGAAGGCAGCGGAGCCCGACTTATTGTACCTTACCAATGAACAAAAGGAAAAAATGATAAGGGACAAAAGAAAGGCTATGGAAAAGGCGGCCAAGGACTTGGATTTTATGCAAGCCGCAAAGTTAAGGGACGAAATTAAATCGCTTCAGGAACAGGAATAAAACACCATTTTGCGCATTTTATTGAGAAATGGTTACATGGGCATTTAACAAAACAAAAAGCGCTTCGATTTCTCAAAGCGCTTTTCAAATCAACCAACCAATCTATAATGTATCCGACTGGATACAAAACTACTTTTAAGCTTACGCTATTTCAATTAATCTTTTAGGCTTAGGCAATGCCTCTTCTTTTTTGGGAAGAACAAATTTTAGGATTCCATCTTCGTAGGTGGCGTTAATTTTATCCAAGGAAATAGTTTCAGGCAAACTAAACACCCTTTTAAAGGATGAAAAAGTAAATTCCCTTCTGGTATATCCATCATCCTCTTTATTTTCCTCACTTTTTACCTCAGAGGAAATAGTTAGGATGTCATTATCGATTTCAACATTGAAATCTTCTTTTTTCCTTCCAGGTATTGCCAATTCCAATACATACTCAGTTTCGGTTTCCTTAACATTGGCAGCCGGTACACTTTCCTTGAAGTTATCTATACCACCAAACCAATCTGGTCTTAAAATTTCATTCATTAATGAAGGAAACATAACATTATTTCTTTTTACTAGACTCATGACTTTTATATTTTAAGTTATACTTTAAATTCTCATGATCTAAAAGGCAAATGTTATACCGATTGCATTTTAATGCCATTGTGTCACTATTCCGACCTAATAACAGGACATTATGTCGCTTTTTATCAATTGTTATAAGCTTTAAATATATTGATCAGCACAGCAGGTGGAACTACCTTGTCAGGATAATTGTGCATTACGGTAAGAACTTGCTCTATGGCGGCCTGTGGAAGTCCAAATCCAAGTCCTATGTTATGCAGCTGTTCAATTTCAACTAGATGCTGCTCCTTGTCCACATTCATAAGCAGTACCAGGCGATGAAATTGAAGGATGCGCTCCGCTTCGGATTTAAGCAATACCTTTCCAACTTTCTTATGAAAAAGGGAATCGAAGGTTTCCTTATCGACCTCCAACTGCTTGGCTACACCCAGCAAAAAATTATACTCCGAATCCTTGATTTCCTTGTCTGTCTTTGCAAAAGAAATCATTTGGGAAAGAATGCCCAGCTTCTCCAAATACGTACTCATAAATTACAGTTTAACACTAAGTTACATTAAATAGCATTGATTTCTTGTCTTCGGATGCAGGAAAGTAATCCCAAACTAGTCCCACATCCTATTTTTTGTAATATCTTGTCAAAAAATTTATCATATGACCAATAATGATGTTCTTAAAAAATTAAGGGTTGCCTTAAAATTACGGGATGATGAAATTGTAGAAATTTTAAAATTAGTCGATTTTAAAATTACCAAAAGCGAGTTGGGAGCTTTTTTCAGAAAAGAAGATCACCCAAACTATGTAGAATGTGGCGATCAAATTTTACGTAATTTTTTAAATGGTTTGGTGATACATTATCGTGGGACCAGGGAGAATCCCAAAGACCCAAAATTATCTTTGCCCAAGCCAAAAAAGGAGGCTATTTTTAAAAAACATCAAAAACCGGGATTCAAGGAGCAACAGAAAAAGAAAATGGATCACGACATTAGCCCTGTAAAGTACAAAAACAAAAAAAAATCCTGATCCCTCAGAACTTTTCTAGGATAAGACTACCTTGGTTTATCGAGAACTAATGGTATTCAACGTAAAATACGTTCAACAAAAAAGAGGCTGTCTAAAAAGTCAAGACAGCCTCTTTTTTATTCGGGTAGGTATCGGAGAACTATTCTCAAATACGCAAATTATGGAGGGGTTGAAATACTTTTTAGACGCCCTCTTTTCTGATTTTTATACTTTCTTGGTATTATGCCAATACTTCCTTCACCTTGTCAGCAGCTTCTTGAAACTGAACTGCGGAATGTACTGCCAAACCAGAATTATCAATAATTTCCTTGGCCAATTCAGCATTGGTACCCTGTAATCTTACAATAATAGGCACCTTTATGGCATCTCCCATATTTTTGTAGGCATCCACTACCCCTTGCGCTACACGATCGCAACGAACAATACCACCAAAAATATTTATGAGGATACATTTGACAGCTGGATCCTTCAAAATAATTCTGAAGGCTTCTTCTACCCTTTTGGCATCAGCGGTTCCCCCTACATCCAAAAAGTTGGCTGGCTCACCACCGGCCATTTTTATAAGATCCATTGTAGCCATGGCCAGTCCTGCACCATTCACCATACAACCAACATTTCCATCCAAGTCGACGTAGTTAAGACCTACAGCCCTTGCCTCTACCTCAATTGGATTCTCCTCTAGCAAATCCCGCATTTCTGCATATTGCTTTCTTCTATATAGTGCATTATCATCAATGGATACTTTGGCGTCCACTGCCATAATCTTATCATCGGATGTTTTAAGAACAGGGTTTATTTCGAACAAACTTGCATCGCTCTCCACATAAGCCTTGTATAAACTGGTAACAAACTTGGTCATTTCCTTAAAAGCCGTTCCGGACAAGCCCAAGTTAAAAGCTATTTTCCTTGCTTGAAAAGGCAATAAACCAGTAGCTGGGTTTATTTCTTCCGTAAAAATAAGGTGCGGTGTTTTCTCTGCAACCTCCTCTATATCCATTCCACCTTCGGTAGAATACATGATCATATTTCTACCAGCGGCCCTGTTCAATAAAACGGACATATAAAATTCACTGGTTTCACTGTCCCCAGGATAATAAACATCCTCTGCAACCAAAACTTTATGTACTTTTTTACCTTCCGCAGAAGTTTGCGGAGTAACTAAATTCATACCAATTATAGATCCTGCAATATCTTCTACCTCACGCAAGTTCTTCGCCAATTTAACTCCACCTCCTTTTCCTCGTCCACCTGCGTGAACCTGGGCCTTAATTACATGCCAACCGGTACCGGTTTCCTGGGTCAATTGTTTGGCAGCATCTACTGCTTCCTTGGCATTATAAGCCACTAAACCGCGTTGAATGCGTACTCCAAAGCTCGCTAAAATCTCTTTTCCTTGATATTCGTGAAGGTTCATAAATTGAAGGTTCTAATTGTTTAGTTGCAAAAATAGGAAACACAGCGGATTTACCCTAATTAAATAAAACAGAAAATACTTGGCCCCAAGTATAAGTAAATTGTACCGCCTAAAGCCAAAAATAAATGAAACACCACTTCTAAGTTTTATCCCAATAAGAACAATATGCCATGGGCAGAGTCTCTGTGATATGTCAAAGAAAGAATCTAACAATTTTCAGAAAACCTTACTTTTTGCTTTCATTTTAAATTTTGAATTCCCTAAAATCTATGGGATCGAAATTTTTGAAATGTCCGTTCATCCCGATCATTTCCTTAGATTGGTTTACCTGCTTTAAAACTTGAATGGTATTGGTTAAATGAGCTTTTATAAACAATAGACGCTCACTTTTATAATTCATTTTCAGGAGTTTGTATTCTTGAGCCAGGGAAAGTCCTATCTTATGTATCAATTGATAAATATCAAAATTTTCTACCGTAAGGCCCAAAATAGACACATCCATTAGACCATATAGTTCAATAATAAGGCCAAGGACATTTTCTTCCAAGGTCCTAACGCTATCATCATAATATGGTAAATATTCCACCTGTCCCGCCGAATACAATTTGCCGTCCATAACTTTTTGGAAAGTATTGATTTTAAAGGTTCGCCGGCCAATACAAACAATATCCATCTCGCCAGTATCATAGGTCTTTATTATTTCCTTTAGCTCCAGCTCCGTTCCATATGCTATTTCTCCATCAATATAAGCAGGAACCCCAAAGTTCATAGGTGCTTCCCTGGCATCCCTTATCAATTGTTTGTAGCGTTCTTCAAAAATGTGAAGGGCCACAATTTCACCAGGAAAAAAAACGGACGGTAAAGGAAACATAGGTAGCAACATATTTTTTTTGTTTAAAATTACAACGGACTCAACTAAAATCAAACCCTAATCATTCAACCATTGTTATATAAATAACAATATGTTACATTTTTCAACTATTGCTATATATTTTTGCTCAAAAACAATAAGTAGTCTAAATTTGCACAAAATATTGAACAATGCGAAACACTGACTTATTAAAGATAGCACAAACTTATGGTGACCCAGTCTATGTATACGATTCTGAGAAAATAATTTCCCAGTTTCATAGATTGACAAATGCATTTAAAGACGTAAAAAAATTACAATTAAATTACGCCACAAAGGCTCTTTCCAATATTGCCATTTTAAAATTGATGAACAGTTTGGGCAGCGGCCTTGATACCGTTTCCATACAAGAAGTTCAATTGGGACTCATGGCCGGTTTTGAGCCAAGTTCTATTATATTTACACCAAACGGTGTGTCCTTGGAGGAGATAGAAGAGGCAGCTAAATTGGGGGTACGTATCAACATTGATAACCTATCCATTTTAGAACAGTTTGGCAGCAAGCATCCGGATATTCCTGTTTGTATTAGAATAAATCCGCACGTAATGGCGGGAGGAAATTCTAAAATCTCAGTAGGGCATATTGACTCCAAATTTGGTATCAGCATACACCAAATACCTCATTTACTGCGTATCGTTAATCTTACGAATATGAAGGTAAATGGGATACACATGCATACTGGAAGTGACATTCTTGATATAGATGTATTCCTTTATGCCTCCGAAATTCTTTTTGAAACAGCCAAGAATTTCCAAGATCTTGAATTTATAGACTTCGGAAGTGGATTCAAAGTACCTTACAAAGAAGGGGATATTGAAACCAATATTGAAGAATTGGGTAAAAAATTAGGAAAACGTTTCAACTCTTTTTGCAAGGAATATGGTAGGGAATTGACCTTGGCTTTTGAGCCAGGTAAGTTTTTGGTCAGTGAGGCCGGTTTCTTCCTAGCAAAAGTCAATGTGGTAAAACAAACCACTTCAACTGTTTTTGCCAGTGTAGACTCTGGATTCAACCATCTTATTCGCCCCATGTTTTATGGTGCCATCCACAGTATTGAAAATATCTCCAATCCTGAAGGACGTGAAAGATATTATTCCGTCGTGGGTTATATTTGTGAGACCGATACTTTTGCAAGCAATAAGCGGATTAGTGAGATTTCCGAAGGGGATATCCTATGCTTTAAAAATGCAGGTGCGTACTGTTTCACTATGGCCAGCAATTACAACTCAAGATTTAGACCGCCCGAGGTTTTATGGCATAAAGGGAAAGCAATTCTTATAAGGGAAAGAGAAACTTTTGACGACCTCATCAAAAACCAGATCGATGTCCAAGACTTGTTCAGTACTGTTAAAGAAAAGGCAATAGCAAAATAAAATTGCCGAAATTTCGTTAGTTTTGATGTTGTCATCGGACTAATCCCTTAAAATATGGTCGTGAAATTAGTTTCCAAATCATTTTTCAAAAAAGCTATTCTTTTTTGTTTAGCCGTGTTACCCCTTGGTAGCATGGCACAGGAAGTTAAATGGCTTAGTTGGGATGAGGCCGCCAAATTGGCTGAAACGGAGCAAAATCCGAAGAAAATTTTTATTGATGTCTATACCGACTGGTGTGGATGGTGTAAAAAAATGGATAAGGATACCTTTCAGAATGCAGAAGTTGCCGAATACATGTCCAAAAACTATTATATGGTAAAGTTGGATGGAGAAGGTAAGGAACCTATTGTTTTCAGAGGCAAAACCTTTAAATTTGTTCCTTCGGGAAGAAACGGATATCATGAATTTGCAGCAGCATTGATGCAGGGTAAAATGAGTTATCCTACAACCATATTCTTGGATGAAAAGATGAATATGCTTTCCCCTGTTCCCGGCTATCAAAAGCCAGAACCTTTTCTAAAAATAGCGAAGTATTTTGGTGAAAATATCCACAAGGAGAAAGACTGGAACACCTACGATAGCGAAAGTAAATAGTAAAATCTACATTAAATCTATCCAAGATAAAGAAATAAAAAAGCCGGCTGTGACCGGCTTTTTTTATTATCTAAATATATCTACTGCAAGTATATTTTACCTGCTATAGTTGGGTGACTCCTTAGTAATGGTTACGTCATGTGGATGGCTTTCGTTGATTCCACTCGCGGTAATCTTAACAAATCTTCCGGACTCTTTAAGTGTTTCTATATCCTTGGCCCCGCAATATCCCATCCCGGCACGAAGGCCGCCAATAAATTGATGGATGCTTTCATAAAGATCTCCTTTATAGGGAACACGACCCACGATACCTTCTGGCACCAATTTTTTGATATCATCTTCAACATCTTGGAAATACCTGTCCTTACTACCTTGTTTCATGGCCTCTACAGAACCCATCCCTCTATAGGATTTAAATTTACGTCCTTCGTAGATAATGGTCTCACCAGGCGACTCCTTGGTTCCTGCCAGCAAAGAACCTAACATAACTGTATCGGCCCCTGCCGCGATAGCCTTGGGAATATCTCCGGTATAACGTATTCCTCCATCGGCGATAACGGGAACCCCACTACCCTTAATTGCCGCTGCTACTTCCAATACCGCTGAAAATTGAGGAAAGCCAACCCCTGCTACCACACGGGTGGTACAGATAGAACCGGGACCTATTCCTACTTTCACGGCATCCGCTCCGGCCTCTACCAAATACTTGGCAGCCTCTGCAGTGGCTATGTTACCTACAATAACTTCCAAATCTGGAAATCTCTTTTTTACTTCCTTTAAAACAGTGACTACACCTTTGGTATGCCCATGCGCAGTATCGATTACAACGGCATCTACACCCGCGTTCACTAGAGCTTCCGCCCTATCCACGGCATCACCGGTAACCCCTAAGGCAGCAGCAACACGCAATCTTCCATACTGATCCTTATTGGCTATTGGCTTCTGGGTAAGTTTTGTAATATCCCTAAAGGTAATAAGCCCAACAAGCTTGTAGTCCTTATCAACAACGGGTAATTTTTCAATTTTGTTTACCTGCAAAATATCCTCGGCCTGCTCCAAAGAAGTTCCTTCGGCTACAGTAACTAGATTTTTGGAGGTCATAACCTCGGAAATGGGACGATCATTATTTTTTTCAAAACGAAGATCCCTATTGGTTACGATACCTATAAGTTTACCCTTATCATCTACAATGGGTATCCCGCCAATACTGAATTCCTTCATATTTGCTTTGGCATCCCTTACCTTTGAATTTAAAGGCAGGGTAACGGGATCTATGATCATACCGCTTTCCGCTCGTTTTACCTTGCGTACCTTCAGCGCTTGCTGTTCTATGGTCATGTTCTTATGCAAAACACCAATTCCACCTTCCTGGGCAATGGCAATGGCCATACGGGATTCCGTTACGGTATCCATAGCTGCCGAAACAATGGGAACATTGATCGTAATGTTTCTAGTAAATTTTGTTTGAATATTGACTTCCCTGGGAAGTACTTCTGAAAATGCTGGAACCAAAAGTACGTCATCGTACGTAAGACCTTCGCCAACAATTTTATTTAGGTGAGCTTGCATAGCAATTAAAGATTAATTGCGTGCAAATATACTACATTTAAAAGAACTGATGAACAGTTATTGTGTTAATTGACTGTTACCGTTTTTTTACACAATTGATAAAGCACCAATAATGCAGCAACACTAAAGGTCAAGGTCATTAAAATACCTGAAAGGATAACCACATATTTCATCCATAGTAACCCCGACCACATTAAATAAATGCCCCCAAAAGTTAAAATCACTGATAAAAAAGGTTCTATTGTAAGGAACATTTTAAGCTTGTGAGAAAGTTTGGCGAGCCATACCAGTCCACCAAGTAGAAAAAAAATGAGCGACATGGAAAGAATATGGGTATGTATAATGGTTAGCATTTCCCGTTCCCCTTTTTTGAACTTCATTACCTCTGCCTCCTCATCCTCCTCATTTCCCAAATAATTTTCCACAATGCCGTGGGGAGAGGCGGTACTGGTTTCAGAAACAAATAAAAGGCCAGTATAAAAGCCAATACTCAGTACAAGAACAAAGGTGGCAACAAACCATTTTATTCCCTTGGGCAATGTCAATAAGAGACCGTCATAACCCATTAAAGCAAGTTTTTTTCTTGAAGAATGCCAACTGTTTGCAACAGCTTATCCATTGATGTAGTCATGGAACGTACCGAAATTGTTGCGCCAGAAATACCGTCTATATTGGTTTCATGGCTAACCCTATCTTTACCTGTTTTTCCGGTAAACTGCTCCAACCACCTTTTGCTTCCAATTTCCCCACCGTACTCTTCACGATATATCAAGACCTTTGAGTGGATGATTTCCAAATTGGGATTGAAGATGACCAAATAATCGAATTGCGCAGTCTTACTGGGTGCCTGATCTACAAAGGCGTATCCCAGCAAGGTGTTGCCCTGTTTTATATGGAAGAAATTATCAGTAGTAATCTTGGTCGGAAGTTGTTCGTTTACTGTCTTGGAAACAGCAAAGGACGTCAAGGAGTAATTTGTGGTATCAAATATCTTTTCCACTTCCTTGTCCATTTTCTTTTGAACATTTTTCGGGATTCCAAACCCAAAAAACATCAAAGAAAAAAAAGCTAAAATAACCGTTATCCGTTTTCTAAAATTCATGCCCCAAATATACTAATTTAGAATCATTTTTAATAATAATTAAGATATTTAGGGCTATGAATTGAAAATTTTACTTATTCTGGATTAGAACCAAACTCCTATACCAAAATTCAATACATTTTGAAGATCACTATTGTCTACCGCGTTAGATTTAAATTGATAATCCCCTTTCAACACAACTCCCGGTGCTAAATGATAGGTAAGGCCTGTAGTTACATCCGTTTTGTTGTATGCATCGTTCCTTACCAAAGAACCCGCTGTATCGGCATGGGTATCATATTTTTCGTATCTGGCAAAGGCAAACAGTTTTTGCTCATTACCAGCTGGCAAAAGATTGTAGGCACCTTCCACATACCATCCTTGCAGAGCGCTACCCAAATTACTACCGGTTAAAGCGTTGTAATCTTCGGTATCGGAAAGGGAGGCATATATAAATTGTCCTCTTGCCGTAAAATTACCTAGTGCGTATCTTGCATCCAAGCCAACCATGGAAATTCCAATGTTTGCTCCTGTAAGCTCTTCTACATCATCGGCAGCCTGAGTTTTTCCAAAATATCCAGAAAGCCCTACACGCAGGCCTGGGATTCCGTAATAATCCAATTTAGCGGAAAGGGTTGGAGTATCGATGGTAGATTTGATTCCTTTTTGTCTTCCTCCCCTTAATCCACTGGAACCTTGCAAAAATCCATTGATTCCGCCTTCGCCGTCAGCTTCTGTAGATTTAAATCCGTTGAATATATAAGCTTGGTAACCCAAAGATAGGTCGTTCACCCTCCCGAAAACACCAACTCCCAATTCCCTCCAAGTGGTAGGAACTATAACATTGTCCATAGCAGGACGCTCAGTTCCGTTGAAAGTAGTTGGTTCATGAAATTCGTTGACAATACCCATTGGCACCAACATTAAACCACCCCTAAGATTAACGCTATTTCCAAGATTATAGTTAACAAAAGCCTGTTCAACATATACTTCCTCAACATGCTCAAATTCAATCTCAGTGACAAATTGAGCCCTATCGTTAAACCTATACCCCAAAAGCAGTACCAACCTTTGTACATCTATCTCTCCATTGTCGCCTTCAGGCTGATTGTAAAGCATTTCCCCATAGGCACCTACGGTAACTGCCGAGGCATAATTACCAGAAAGCAAGCGTTGGGCCGCATTCAATTGTTTTTGTGGATCCAAGGTAATGGAATCATTGGCAGTCTGAGCAAATACTCCAGTTGCTAAGAGTAATCCGAATACTACAGAAATTCTTTTCATTATAAAATTGTTCTTATTTAGATTGGATAAATATAAATTTCGGGTGCAAATATAATGGCAAGAACCAAACTGACAAACTTAATTTAAACTAAATCTAAATAAATATTGAATTTTAACACATTTCAGAAACTAGTGTTAGGAGCATTGTTATGAGCAGAAAAAAGAGCTCCCTAATTCCATTGGAATGCAAAGTATTCACAAGGTCCGGAACCTATATTCTTAATGGCATGGGGAACATTGGAGGGAAGAAAGTATAAATCCCCTTCCTGGGCCCTAAAAACGCCATTACCAATTTCCATCTCGGTTTGTCCACTGATTACCAGAACTACCTCCGTAGCATAGTGAGTATGGGGTTCATGACTTTTAATACCTGACTTTAAAGTAGTTACGTGCATCTCATAATAAGGACACATGGCCGTTGAACGATGGAAGAAATTCCGAATACCCCCCTTATCATGCTCTTTGAAATCCAAGTCCTCAAAATTAATGAGGGTAGACCCACCGCTCTTCCTAGCTCTCCTTACATCCATGTTACCTTTGGACTTATAGATCATAGTGTAATAAGTACTACTCGGTGACAAACTTTTCACAAAAGCCTTGTCCCCCGGCATAATCACAATTACACTGTTTTTTCCTAGGGTCTCCGTTCTAGTATTGACTTTCACCTGAACTTCGCCTTCCTTAATGATCAAGATTTGTTCCTGATTGGAATTAAAAAGATTTCGACCATCCGATGAATTTGAAAGCTGCACCGTTTTGAATTCCATTTTATCAAAATGCATGGTTTCACCTTGGATCATAACCGAATCGGCCAGAGTTCTTGGAAAACGATATACATTAGATTCAATTCTATTGGGAACAACATCGCTCCATAACCAAGACAATGATTCAGGCAAAATAGCACCTCCATGGATTCCGCTATGGCCACCCGAACCTTTTTCGAACTTAAAGTCGTACCCTTTATATTTCAGTGCCGATTCCATCTGTAAATTCGCCAACCACCAATCCCCATATTGATTATTGAGATCATCACTACCATCCTGCAAAAAAACCTTAATATCCTTATGGTCTTGCTTTCTTATCATAGAAGGATAATTGTGTCCGCCCCTAATGTCCGTTAAACTTCCTATATGGCTCAATACTTTATGAAACGCCTCAGGGTAGAACCATGCAGCTGAAAAAGCACATATTCCTCCAGAGGACATACCCGCAATTGCCCTAAGTTCTGGATCTTCGGAAATATTATAACTTTTCTTAATTTCAGGTATCATCTCTTCCAGAAGAAATTTCCCATAGGTATCCGAGACGGTGTCATACTCCAGACTTCTATTTGATGATTTCCAAGGATTATCCACTTTAGCAGCATCCAAGTCATGGCCAGGATTTATAAACAGGCCAATAGTTACGGGCATTTCTCCTTGTGCTATAAGATTATCAAAAACGGTGGGCACCTTAAATTGACCCTGAAGGTCAACATAGGCATGCCCGTCCTGAAATACCATCAAAGCACTAGCCTCGGCAGGGTTGTATTGACTTGGCACATAAAGGTAATAATCCCTTATGGTATTAGGGTAAATTTTGCTTTTCCATTGATGCTTGCTCACCTTCCCTTGAGGTATCCCTTCATAGCTATCTGAATTAGGCCCTGTCGTATACGACTCTTGAGAAGTACCTCTGGACGGACATGCCGCTATAAAAACAAACAACACATATAAACTACTGCAGGTAATTAGCCTCTGAAGAATTTTCATTTTTTGATATTTGGTTCTTATTAAATGACAATATAGGAATTTAAATATCAGTAAACTGAGGATTTCAACACTTTAATCAACAAAAATTGCCATTAAGGTTTCCTTGGGTGTTTCCCGTTTTAAGCGGTTAAATCAATACTTGGAAAACAGGTCGGATGCTTTATTGAATGCAGCTTCAAAAGCCATCCAATTAACATTTGTATCGGCCTTGACCGCCGTAAAGTAGGAAAGCATCTTTTCGGTGGGCATATTTCCAGTGAGCTCATCCTTTGCCATTGGACACCCTCCAAAACCTTGCACTGCCCCATCAAACCTACGACAGCCAGCCTTGTAGGCAGCATCAACTTTTTCGTGCCATTTGGAAGGAGTGGTATGTAGATGGGCTCCAAACTCAATTTCAGGGAATTTTGGAATCAGGTTGGAAAATAAATAGTCGATTACCTCCGGGGTCGAAGATCCCACCGTATCTGAAAGTGATAATATTTTTACCCCCATCCCGGCCAGTCTTGTTGTCCATTCACCCACTATCTCAACATTCCAAGGATCCCCATATGGGTTCCCAAATCCCATAGAAATATAAGTAACCACTTCTTTGCCAGAGTCTCCTGCAATCCTTAAAATTTCTTCAAGTGTCGCTACTGATTCAGTAATTGTTTTGTGGGTATTCCGCATTTGGAAATTCTCCGAAATGGAAAAAGGATATCCCAGATAATCAATGGAATTATGTTCGGAGGCATCCATTGCCCCTCTCACGTTTGCGACAATAGCCAATAACTTACTTGTGGTCTTGGATAGGTCCAATTGGGAAAGGACCTCAGCCGTATCAACCATTTGAGGAATTGCCCTGGGAGAAACAAAACTCCCAAAGTCTATGGTATCAAAACCACAATTCAAAAGGGATTGAATGTACTTTACCTTTTTTTCTGTTGGAATAAAAGTTTTGATACCTTGCATGGCATCTCTTGGACATTCTATTATTTTAACGGTATTGGACATTCCCCTGCTTAAGCTTTATCAAAATTAATATTATTTATCAGATATCAACAGATAAACAGCAATACCCACAAAAACGATAATCTGAAGCCATTTCAAGACTTTTCCCAATTGTCCATGCTCCTTTATATACTTCGAAATAGTTCCTGAAAGAATGGCAATTGTACTAAAAACAGTAAAGGAAACTAATATAAATATAGCAGCAAGCACGTAAAATTGTATGACAATATTTAAAAAATGGCTAAACAAAAAACCAGGAAAAAAAGCCAAGAAAAATATGGCTACTTTCGGATTTAATACATTCATAATAAAACCCTTTTTGTATAAATCCATTAATGTTTTTTGGTCTTTATCATCATTTTTTACTTCTATTTTATCACTGCTTCTAAAAACTAAAAAAGCTAAGTAAAACATATATAACGCACCAAAAAGTTTAATGGAGAAGTAAACATTGGGATTTTGTTTTATTAATGCAGAAACCCCAAAGGCCAAAAGAGTTGCATGTACAAGACAACCAGTCATAAGCCCAGCTACGGTAGCAATACCGTATTTCCGGCCGTAGGTAATGCTTTGTATCAGTACAAAAATATTGTCAGGGCCAGGGGTAATGGCTAGAATTGCTGTAGCCATAACGAATGCCAATAATACATCGTAATACATGTCGAATTAAATTAATAAATTAATGAGGGCTTGAAAATACCAATTATTTGCCATCTTTTCCATAAACAAAGCTTGATAAATATCTTACCAGAGCACTAATCATTATTCATCTTTTTTATATCTTCCACAAAAATTTAATTATGAAACCAGTTTTTTACACCCTTAGCCTATTGGCTGCAATATTATTAATGAGTTTTAACATTCCGAACACTACTAATTTGAAAGAGGATATAAGTATGGAAAATTCCAAAAAGCAGGACAGCGTATTGCGCCATGTAGTACTTTTTAAGTTTAAAGCAAATATCTCCAAAGAGGACATTGCAAAAGTAGAGGCCGCTTTTAGCGCCCTACCTTCCAAAATACCGCAGATAGTGGGTTATGAATGGGGAATAAACAATAGTCCTGAAGGATTGGACAAAGGATTTACCCATTGTTTTTTCCTTACCTTCCACAGTGAAGCAGATCGTGCCATATATCTTCCACATCCGGACCATAAGGCTTTTGGGGCGGTGTTGACCCCACATTTGGAAGATGTAACCGTGGTGGATTATTGGACCAAATAGTTAAAGACTTTTAAGGATAAAGATTAACGTCCTACCAAAAAAAGGGTTGACCCAATGATGGTCAACCCTTTTTTATTCCTTGAAATATAAGGGATACTGTCTACACTTTCAGCTGTTAAGCCTATTAATAATGGCCTTGTTGATTCTCTTTATCAGTGACGGGCCTTCATAAATAAACCCGGTATACAATTGAACCAAATCGGCACCCGCGTCCAATTTTTCAAGGGCATCTTCGGCTGAATGAATTCCACCTACGCCGATAATGGGAAACGCCTTATTGCTTTTTTGGGACAAAAAGCGGATAACTTCCGTACTTCTTTTGGTAAGAGGTCTACCGCTTAAACCACCTGCTTCTTCTTTTAACAAAATATCGGATTTCAGATTATCGCGAGATATCGTTGTATTGGTGGCAATTACCCCATCTATATCCGTATCCTTTACTATGCCAATAATATCCAGCAACTGCTTATCCGTTAAGTCGGGAGCTATTTTCAAAAGAATAGGTTTTTCCTTCCTATCCTTTAATTTTGCCAATTTGGTATTTTCCTTTTTCAATTCCTTAAGCAAGGCTGTCAATGGTTTCCTATCCTGAAGTTCCCTAAGGCCGGGGGTATTTGGTGAGCTAACATTCACTACAAAGTAATCTACATGGTCGAACAGGGCATCAAAACATATCAAATAATCCTTTGCTGCCAGTTCGTTCGGGGTCACCTTGTTCTTCCCGATATTGCCCCCGATTAAAACCCTATGACTTTTTTTTAGATTTTCAACAGCATCGAACACCCCCTTATTATTAAACCCCATTCTATTGACGATGGCCTGATCTTCTTTTAAGCGAAACAAGCGCTTTTTGGGATTTCCATCCTGAGGTTTGGGAGTCAAGGTCCCTATTTCAATAAATCCAAATCCAAAATCGGATAGTTCATTGTACAACTTGGCATCCTTGTCGAAGCCCGCTGCCAAGCCCACCGGATTTTTAAATTTCAAACCGAACAATTCACGTTCGAGACGAGGGTCGTTGACAGAATATAAAGTCCTGCATATTCCAGCAAATCCTATACTGGACAACAAACGAATTGTTCTAAAGGTGAAATGGTGAACCCTTTCTGGATCAAATTGAAAAAGGATGGGGCGGATAAGCTGCTTATACATTTAAATTATTTTCCGCAAAAATACAAACTAGCCGTGCTAAACTATCCTAAGCACACGCTTTTTATTAACATTTACGACAACTTATTCCGGTACCACTACTAGGGGTTGCCGTGATACTTCCTGGCAAAGGGTAACGTACCGTTGGTATTGCTTTTCATTGAAAAGTGCTAAAAGTTTGAGGTCGTATTTTTTAAAAACCTGTTTCATTCGCTCCTCCAGAACCTTATACTTCGCCCCCAATGCCGTTAAATCCTCAGGGGTACTTTGCGGGTGATTTTCAAAAAGATTTTTCCGCTCTTCATCCAACAAACGGGTTTCAATTTCCAGTGCTGCCTTAAACTCCTCCAAATTGGTTATCTGCTCTTCTTTAAGCTGAAATATTTGTATTATAGTATCCGATTCCGTCGCACCAATGCCCAAACTACATTCTTGTTGAGCTTGTACGGATATCACAAATCCGACGATAAGGATCAAGGTGGAAAAAACTTTCTTACACATAGGTTTTTGTGCTGGTTTAAAGTACAAATATAAAGTAATAATACAACCAGCTGCGCTTCCCCGAAGGTTATCTTTCCAAATTAATCCATTAATAGTATAATAGAATTTGCTCTGAACTTCAGGTCCACGGGCTACTCCACCTTACTCCCCAAGACAAGGCTGACAAGCCTAGGCTATACAGTTGCCACAACAGGCCCAAATAAAAAATAATAAACTGTATTTTTGATTAAAATTTAGTTTTATGCAACACATTATAGACCGGTTTATAAGTTATATTACCATAGACACCCAAAGCGACCCTAACTCGGCTACCACCCCTAGCACTGACAAGCAATGGACACTTGCCCATAAATTGGTGGAGGAACTCAAGCAGATAGGAATGCAGGATGTAGTTATAGATGACAAAGCTTACATTATGGCTACTTTACCCAGCAATTTGGACAAGGAAGTGCCTACTATTGGCTTTATCTCCCATTTTGATACCTCTCCAGATTTCACGGCTACCGACGTAAAGCCTCAAATAATAAAAAATTATGATGGCGGGGATATTGTTCTGAACAAAGCGGAAAATATAATACTCTCCCCAAGTTATTTTGATGACCTCTTGCAATACAAGGGCAATACCCTTATCACTACAGATGGCACCACCTTGTTGGGTGCCGATGATAAGGCCGGAATAACGGAGATTATTACCGCCATGGAGTATTTAATACAACATCCGGAAATTAAACATGGTAAGATCAGGGTGGGCTTTACCCCAGATGAAGAAATTGGTCGCGGGGCACACCATTTTGATGTTGCAGCATTTGGCGCCGATTGGGCCTATACTATGGACGGTAGCCAAATTGGGGAATTGGAATATGAAAACTTCAATGCGGCAGGTGCCAAAATAATCATTAAAGGAAAAAGTGTACATCCGGGTTATGCCAAAGGAAAAATGGTAAATGCCATTTTGATCGCCAACGATTTTATTTCCCAATTACCCGGCCATGAAGTGCCCCAAAAAACTACCGGACGGGAAGGGTTCTTTCACGTGCACCACCTTAAAGGAGAAATTGAGCTTGCCGAAATTGAATTGATCATTCGGGATCACGACCCAAAAAAATTCGAGCAGCGCAAAGAACTATTACAATATATCACGGAAAATTTGAATGCAGAATACGGCGATTTTGTATCCCTTGATATTAAAGATCAATATTTTAATATGCGGGAAAAAATTGAACCGGTGATGCATATTGTTGAAATTGCCAAAGAGGCCATGGAAAGTTTGGGCATTACCCCAATTATAAAACCAATACGCGGCGGTACCGATGGTTCACAATTGAGCTTTATGGGGTTGCCATGCCCCAATATTTTTGCTGGCGGACATAATTTTCATGGAAAATATGAGTATGTCCCTGTAGAAAGTATGCAGAAAGCGGTTGATGTTATCGTAAAAATTTGCGAACTTACAGCTAAAAGATAACTTAAGTATTTGTGTGCCCATAACAGCGCGACAATATACATTTCATTTGGCAGGAAAAATGAAGACCCAAGAAAAGATAGAAGCCTATTTCGAAAAAGAACAGCCCTTTAGGGAAGGTATTTGCCTTTTGCGGGAATTGGCCCATAAAACCGGACTTATTGAAACGTACAAATGGGGTATCCCTGTATACACCATGGACAATAAGAATGTTCTAGGTATTTTAGCCTTTAAACATCATTTCGGCATCTGGTTCTATAATGGCGTCTTTTTAAGTGACCCGAAAAAAGTACTGGAAAATGCACAGGAGGGAAAAACTAAGGCCATGAGGCACTGGAAATTTAGAACCATGGAGGATATTGATGAGGCTACGGTTTTAGCCTATTTTCATGAGGCTATCAGCAACCAAAAGAAAGGACTTGTCCTTGCCCCTGAAAAAAACAAACCAATTTCAATGCCTCCCTTGTTAAAAAAAGCACTTAACAATAATCAGGCTTTAAAAGCAAATTATGAAAGTCTAACCCCATATAAACAAAGGGAATATTGCGAGTATATTTCTCAAGCCAAACAGGAAAAGACCAAGCAGTCCCGACTGGAGAAATGTATTTCCCTCTTGGAAAAAGGTTTGGGGCTGCATGATAAATATAGGAAAGGATAGTCAGTGGTCAGTGGTCAGTGGTCAGTGGTCAGTAGTCAGTAGTCAGTGGTCAGTGGTCAGTGGTCAGTGGTCAGTGGTCAGTAGTCAATGGTCAAAAAAAATAAATGGAATTGGATATTACAATTCTGACCTAATATAATTGATTTACTTAGTGGTATTTTCCAATACTATTATTGACGGTCCTTCGGATAGCCATTTTTGGCCCAGACCAGTGGTATCTCCTAACGGAAGAAAATACACAAAAGATCCTAGAGCCAAGTCAATGTCGCCATCAGCATCCATATCCTCCGCGTCCATAACGATCCATCGACCATTGATCGACTCCGAAAAGGAATAATCCTCAAATTTCATATCCCCTTTATTTTCCAGATACACAAAACTTTCCTCTGGGGAACCCACATAATCAGGAAAAAAAGAAATTGCCGCAATATCCAGATCTCCATCCAAATCATAATCCCTGGGCATGGCTTTATAAGCCCCGTTTAAATGGTAGAAATAGGATTGCTTAAAATTCAGATCTCCATCGTTCAGAAATATATAGATACCGTGATATTCCTTTAATATGGGCGTTTTGTCCGCATTGTCCCCACATACATATAATATATCATCCAAGCCATCCTTATTAAAATCTACCAACTCTATATATTGGGAACCATTAAGTGGAAGAAAAGAGAGCAATCTTTTGGTAGTAAACGTGCCATCGCCCTGATTTTGATAATAAAAAACACCTTCATCCCCTTGAGCCATAAGCACAAAAATATCTTGTAGACCATCCCCATTGGCATCCTTTATCACTGCGGAAATGGCACCCGATCTGTTATCCAACGTCCTCATGGTGTATTTATCACCCCCCTTGTTTTCGTACCAAACCAATTTCCCTGTTTCATTGCCGTATTCACAGGCTACAACGTCTTCCAACCCATCGTTATTTAAGTCCCCATAAGCCATATTGACCGGCCTTTGTAAATTTGGAATCACCTCCTTGGAAGTGTATGAACCTTCAGTTCCCTTAGAAAATAATTTTTGTAAAGCCCCATCCGACACATCATTGGGGAAAATGTTTTTGCCAGCGGTTGTCAAATAAATAGTGTCGTATTTTTCGTAATAGTGGATAGGGGCCGTCTTAAGTCCTAGTACTATATCCTTCTTAAGATTTTTGTCCAGGAATGTCAGGCTATTTATATTCCGCTTACTATCTGCAAATACCACTCCCCCATTTTCTGGAAGGATTTTCACCATAGTGGTCAGGGCTGGAGTCTGGGAAAAGCCAGACTCCTTGATTTTAAAATGCTTTAGGCCCATTTTAATTTTATTGGCCCTTTTAGGCGGTAAAATGGTATCCGGTGCATTGTTAAGGTAATAGTCTACTATTTTGTTCCAATCTGCGCGGGCAATTAGAGGTCTTTCTGAAAAGATATTGGCCTTTTTAACCACTTCTCCGCTCCTACCATTGTCAAAGAGACTATCCGGGCGCAGATTACCTTTGTACATCCCCAATCGATGACCCATTGAAGGAAGTACATCGTTTTGCCAACTGGACCTTGGCAACAATTCTGGTTTAACAAAGAGATGACAACCGGAACAGTGGATTTCTGCCAAGCGATTCCCAGGCAAATTGGTAGCAGTTGGCTCTTTATATTCCAAAGTCTGCGATTCCTTTTTGTTACCGGAACAAGAAATCAGCAATCCTATAAGGAGGGCCAGCGAAAAAAAAATCTTCATGCGATATTAAATAAATATAGGAATTCGGTAAAAAATGTCCTCCTGATAGTGACCTAATCTACGAAGATACTGCCGAATTTTCAAGTAAGATGTAAATATCCCATATACAATGATCGTTCAAAGTGCAAATCAAACAATAGAAAACTCAATTGACAGTAATAATAGCTAAGCCATCCTCACTAAAAGAAAGGTGGCCAAAAGCCAAAGGACCAGGCTTAAAATTCCCCCTATAATAAAAAAATGTTTGAACTTGTAGTTGCCTATTCCGTATATCAAGGTATTGGTTTGATATCCTACCGGTGTAAAAAAACTGAAATTTGCGGCAAACATTACAGCTAGTATAAATGGCTTAAAATCCAAATTTAGTCCGCTTGCCAGTGCCATTGCTATTGGGGTCATAATAATGGCCGTGGCATTATTGCTGACCACACCGCTCATGACCATGGTGACAAAAAAAAGACTGCCAATAATTATCATTTTGGATTGGCCCACCAATAAGCCCAATAATCTTTCCGAGATCCACATATCCGCTCCCGTGTTGTGCATTGCTATACCCAAGGGTATCATTCCTGCCAGCAAAAAGAAAATTTGCCAATTTACCTTTTTGTATACACTGTCCAAATTTAGGTTATTGGTAAGCAATAATATAGAAACCCCTGCCAAGGCACTTACCATAATGGAAAGAACTCCTGTAGCTGCCAAAACGACCACTAAACCAAGAACCGCCAGCGATAAAATTCTTCCGAATCTGGAATGGGTTTTAAGCGAATCAAACTCCTGTAATAGTACTATATTTTCAATGGCTTCCAAAGACTTAATATTTTCCTTGCTTACATCAACCAGTAGACGATCACCAGCTTTGAGCGCCAATTTATCCGAACTGCTACGTACCAATCGCTCCTTGATATTGGTCAAGGTCTTGCGCTTCTTAATGGCCACGGGTATAATATCCTGCTGCATATACCCCCTTAGATTCCCCAAAGTCTTGCCCAAGAGCGCTGCTCCCGGAAGCATTAAAAGCTCAACAAACACACGTTCCTCCAGTTTGGTTACATTGTCCTCACCGGTGGAATGGTGGTTCGTCCCCTTCCAAAAAATTTGTTCGTTAAGTCCCAAATTCTGGGAATCGTTCAATTTGGAGAGGCTTAAAATGTTGCACATTAACAATAACTGATCATTCTCCTTTAAGGTAATGTATTTTCCCGGTGAATTATGAATCCTATTGTCCCTTATCAATTTCAGTATTGATATCTCTGGATTATTGAATAAAAAAGTCTCCTCCAGCCTTTTGTTTACCAACTGTGACCCCGGCTTTATACGGACACTGGTAATATAATCCGAAACACTATAATCGGTCCCCAATTCCCTTTTCCCGCTCCAAGGCAACCATCTAAGCATTAGGGTGAGATAGACAATGGCCACGGCCAAAAATATTAATCCTATGGTAGTAAATTCGAAAAAACGCAGGGCCGGCGCTCCCAGGTTTTGTGCCACGGAGTTTACAATAAGGTTTGTAGAGGTACCCATTAAGGTGCAAGACCCTCCCAATATGCCCGCAAAGGAAATAGGTAATAATAATTTGGATTTGGAAATATTGAATCGATCAGAGAGTTGATTAATAATCTTAATGAAGACAATGACGACAGCGGTGGTACTTATAAATGCAGAAATACTTGCGGTTACGATCATAAAAACAGGAGCTATTATAAATAACGGGAAGGCTCTTATTTTCCCCAAACTGGAAGTAAGCCAAGTAATAACCCCATTTTCCTCCATGGCTATGGCCAATATCATCAATGCCAAAACAGCTATAGTTGCACTATTGGAAAACCCGCTTATGGCATCTTCCGGTTTCACCAGCCCAAGTAAGGTCAATGAAACAATTATAAAAAAGGCAATCTTGTCTACCGGAAAAACTTCCAGGGCAAATAAGATTATGGTTATAAACAATACCAAAAATACCAATCCCATTTCGAACGTCATCCCATAACTATTAAATTAAGACCTCCTTTAATATCTACACTCCAAAAACAAAAAAAATCTTCCTTGCCCTTTTAAGCATATGCCCAAAACCTCATTACAAATTACATATAATATTAAATATGCCCCTATAACAGGAGCACAAGCCATTGAAAAATTGAAATTCCCAAATGTGGTTTTAATATGGATGAAATTTAAATTTCACTGGATAAGGTCATAACTACTTTTTGACATTCCTCCATACATTTTACACAAGAATTAGCGCAATCCTCACAATGTTTATGGTCATGCTGCGCGCATTGTTCCGCGCACCATTGACATACCTTAGCACAGATGCTGCAATACTCTTTGGCATATGGACTATTTGCCATTAAAAATTGTAGTGCCGCCGAACAAGATTCAATACAAAGGATACAACAAAGTGGGCAGTCATTTTTACTATCCTTACCCGACATTTGAAGTAGGCAATATTGACAATCGGCCATACATTTACGACAGGCTTCAATACAATCCAAATAAGGTGATTCCATAGCATTAATAATTAAAGTTATACCTAAATTAATTCAACACCATTTAATGCAATAGCTCAATTCAATATATTGTGATCGTTATTGACAATTAAGGTAACTGGACAGACAAAATAAATGGTGTCATCTTTTCTTTTGATGATGGCGTATAAAAATTAACTTTATCCCATATTTATTATGAGGAAAATAAAAGTAGCTATTGTGTTCTTATTACTTTTAACGAACTTCAAATGGGAAAAGAACAATAAATTTTGTAACAGCTAAGGATCAACATATAATATTCGATGAAAAATACCATTTCGCATAGAGTAGCCGATTTTTTGAAAAATTTCCCACCTTTCAATGTCCTGGGCCAGTCTGACCTTGAAACCCTAGCCGAAGAAATTACCATAGTCTACAAGGAAAAGGATAGCGTTATTTTTGCCGAGAACGACGAACCCCATACCTACTTCTATGTAGTAAACAAGGGTGCTGTTGCCCTTAAAAAAGGGTCCGATAAAAGTGTCATGGACATGTGCGATGAGGGTGATATATTTGGACTTAGACCCCTGATGGCTCAGGAAAATTACAAAATGACTGCAAAAGCACATGAAGAAAGTATCCTTTACGCCATTCCTATCAATATTTTTAAACCATACGCCCAAAAAAATATAGCAGTTGGAAATTTCTTAATAGAAAGTTTTGCCTCCAATACCAGAAACCCCTATTCCAAAAGTCATCGTGGTAAATTGTATGATGAAGTGCCCGAAATAAATCCCGTGGCTCCCAATACCCACGTATTGGATTTGCAATCTGTACAGTATTCCAAAAAATTGGTTACCTGTACCGCAACCACCTCGGCCAAAACAATAGCCAAAAGAATGACAGAAAAAAAGGTTGGGGCCATGTTGGTGGTCAGTGATAAGATGCCCATTGGGATAATTACGGACAAAGATCTTCGGAACAATATTGTTACCGGAAAATATCCCATTACCACAAAGGCCAAGGAAATAATGGTTTCTCCTGTTATAACCTATAACAAACACCTCACCATAACCCAGGCACAAATGGCCATGATGAAAAGTAATATTAGCCATTTATGCATCACGAAGGACGGCACACCCAACTCCAAGGCTATTGGAATACTATCCAAACATGATGTTATGGTAGCTTTGGGAAATAACCCGGCAGTATTGATCAAGGCCATAAATAGGGCCAAGAAAATAAAATCGATAAAACAAATAAGAAAGAGTATAACGCATCTTTTACAGGATTACTTGGATCAAAATATCCCCATTAAATTGACTACCAAAATAATATCCGAACTTAACGATGCCTGCGTTAAGCAAATTATTAAACTATCCTTGGAGGAAATGCCAACAAAGCCCCCAGTAAAATTTGCATGGCTGGCTCTTGGTAGCCAAGGACGGAGCGAACAACTCCTTCAGACCGATCAGGACAATGCCATGGTCTTCGAAAATGTTCCTGAAGAAAAGCTCATAGAAACAACAGACTTTTTTTTGAAATTGTCCAAACTAATCAACAAAGGATTGTTTGAAATTGGTTACGATTATTGTCCTGCAGAAATGATGGCTTCCAATCCCAATTGGTGCTTAAGCCTGGATGAATGGAAAAAAACCATTTCCCATTGGATAATAAATCCAGGGACCGATGAGGTATTGCTTTCCTCCATATTTTTCGATTACAATATTACCTATGGGGATGTAAATTTGGTGAATGAATTATCGGAACACATTTTTGAAACCACAAAAAAATATCCCATTTTCTATTTGCACTTGGCAAGTGGGGCCCTACAAAACCCGTCCCCAACAGGCTTTTTTAGGCAAGTGTTGGTTGAGGAAGATGGGGAGCACAAAGATACCTTCGATCTTAAAAGACGGGCATTGATGCCTTTAACCGATGCCGCAAGAGTACTGATTTTATCGCATTCGGTCAAATCCATCAACAGTACCGCAGAGCGATTTGAAAAACTGGCAGAGTTGGAACCCAATAACGAGGAAATCTTTATGGCCTGCTCCTATGCCACAAGGGCACTTTTAAAGTTCAGGACGAAACAAGGTCTGCTTCACAATGATTCTGGGAGGTATATTGCCATAGACAAATTGACTAAGGAAGAAAGAATTAAACTGAAAAGAACTTTTAAGACCATAAAGGAAATTCAGGAATTGGTAAGTGTTAGATTCAAGGTTTCAAACTTGTTACGATGATAGATTTCTTTAAAAAAAAAGTAAACAACTATCCCGATTATTGGTTGGAATATGAGAATAGTTTTAAGAAAAAACCGATTGAGGACCTCAACTTGGTAAGATTCGTGGTCTTGGATACGGAAACTACAGGATTCGACTATTCAAACGACAGGATACTCTGTATTGGGGCCCTAAGTTTGGTCGACAAAAATATTGCACTCAACCAAAGCTTGGAAATTTTTCTGAAGCAGGAGCATTACAATGCGGAAACTGCAAAAATTCATGGTATCCTAAAAAATGGTGGGGCCTCCTGCATAAGTGAAAGTGCAGCTATGGAAGAATTATTGGGATTCTTAAATAATGCCATAATCGTAGCCCACCATGCCATTTTTGACATTACAATGATCAACAGGGCCTTGGAAAGGAACGGCCTTCCCAGGTTAAAGAATAAAGTATTGGACACTTCACATCTTTACAAAAAAACGCTATTGACCTCCAATGTGTTCAAAAAGAAAGAGCATTATTCCTTGGACGAATTGGCGGAAAAGTTTGATATCTCCAAAAAGGATAGGCACACCGCCTTAGGAGATGCCTACATTACTGCCATTGCATTCCTAAAAATAAGGAATCGATTGAAGGGCAAGGGACAACTACGATTAAAAGACCTTTTAAAAATGGGGTAACTAATTTATCGATGACAGGTACCCCAAAACATTTTTCTCGATTCTAGACTGTATATCCGAGATATCGGCCTTGACAAACTTTTCTCCGGTAATATTTTCGTACAGTTCAATATACCTTTCAGAAACGGTCTGTATATAATCATCGGTCATTTCCGGTACAACCTGTCCTTTTAACCCTTGAAAGTTATTGCTTATCAACCATTGGCGAACGAATTCCTTGGACAATTGCTTCTGGGCCTCTCCCCTATTTTGTCTTTCCCCATAGCCTTCGGCATAAAAATAACGTGAAGAATCAGGGGTATGGATTTCATCTATAAGTACAATTTTTCCATCCTTGGTTTTCCCAAATTCGTATTTGGTATCCACTAAGATCAATCCTCTCTTGGCGGCGATTTCCGTTCCTCTTTGAAAGAGTGCCTTGGTATAATTTTCAAGAACCAGATAATCTTCCTCGCTCACTATTCCCCTTTCCAAAATGGCTTCTCTGGAAATATCCTCATCATGGTCTCCCATTTCAGCCTTGGTCGCAGGGGTTATAATGGGAGATGGGAATTTATCGTTTTCCGACATCCCGTGGGGCATTGGAACTCCACATAACATTCTTTTACCCAGCTTGTATTCCCTAGCAGCATGTCCGGATAAATAGCCTCTAATCACCATTTCCACCTTAAAGGGCTCGCAGGCAAACCCAACGGCAACATTGGGATCTGGAGTGGCCATTAGCCAATTGGGGACTATATCGGCCGTATCCGCCATCATCTTGGTAGCGATCTGATTTAGTATTTGACCTTTATAAGGAATTCCCTTTGGCATAACCACGTCAAAAGCGGAAAGCCTATCAGTGGCCACCATTACCAAAATATTATTTTCTAGATGATATACCTCCCTTACCTTTCCTTTGTATAAGCTTTGTTGTCCCGGAAAGTTAAAATTTGTATCAATTATTGTATTACCCATGCTGCAACTATCAATTGTTATGCTCAATTCCCTTATAAGCCTCTATGACCTTTTTAACCAATTTATGCCTTATCACATCCTTATCGTCCAAATAAATAACCTCTATTCCTTCAATGTTCTGAAGCACCAATAAGGCTTCTTTCAATCCCGAAATCAAGCGTCTTGGCAAATCGATCTGACCTGGGTCCCCATTAATTAAAAATTTGGCATTTTTTCCCATTCTGGTTAGGAACATTTTCATTTGGGCATGGGTAGTGTTTTGGGCCTCGTCCAAAATAACAAAGGCATTGTCCAAAGTCCTTCCCCGCATGAAAGCCATAGGGGCTATCTGTATAGTGCCGTTCTCAATATAATGGGCCAATTTTTCCGGTGCAATCATATCCCGCAAGGCATCATATAATGGCTGCATATAAGGATCCAACTTTTCCTTAAGATCTCCTGGCAAAAAGCCCAAATTTTCACCGGCCTCCACAGCGGGCCTGGTCAATATAATACGCTTAACCTGTTTCTCTTTTAAAGCTTTTACCGCCAAGGCCACTCCCGTATAAGTTTTTCCGGTTCCCGCCGGTCCTACGGCAAATACCATATCATTGTTCCTAGCGGCATCGACCAATCTTCGCTGATTTACCGTTTGTGCTTTGATAAGTCTACCACTTACGCCATGGACCAAAACTTCACCACTGATTTCTGAAGACTCCAATATTTCCTGTCCATTGCTGGCCAAGAGTCGCTCAATACTATTTTCATCCAACTTATTATACTTGGCATAGTGGGCGGTAAGCAGATCGAACCTTCTATCGAATTCGTCCAATAGGTCTTCGTCTCCATAAACCTTAATTTTGTTGCCTCTGGCAACAATCTTAAGCTTCGGAAAATGCTTTTTAAGTAAATCTATGTTCTCATTATTCTGTCCAAAAAATTCCCTTGGGCTAATGTCTGTAAGTTCTATTATAAGTTCGTTCAAAGAAGAGAGGTGTTATAAAGGATTAGATATGAAATATATATTTTGGTTCGCTGATTTTTTGTGTAATTTTGTTTAACAAACTTAAGTAAAAAAACAACTTACCAAACCAAAAACATATCAACAGTCCTATATGGCTATAATTACTTTAACTACTGATTTTGGACATAAAGACCATTTTGTAGGCGCCATAAAAGGGACAATTTACAAGGAATTGTCAGATGCAAAAATTGTTGATATTTCTCATTCCATTGCGCCTTTCAATATTCAGGAATGCGCCTACATCCTCAAAAATTCATATAAAAATTTTCCTGATGGCAGTATCCATATCGTAGGTGTGGACTCAGAATTGACGCCAGAAAACCAACATATTGCCGTATTGGTGGACAACCACTATTTTATTATGGCCAACAATGGGGTAATAGGGCTCATAATTTCCGAAATAGTGCCGGAAAAAGTGGTAGAAATTCAATTGCCCAATAGCATTGATAGTTCGTTTCCTGAAATGGATGTTTTTGTAAAAGCGGCAAGCCATATTGCCAGAGGTGGAAAACTGGAAGTAATAGGCAGGACCTTTAAAGATCTTAAGGACCTAAGGGAGTTCAACCCAAGAATTTCCGATGACGGCAAGACCATATCCGGAAGCGTTATTTATATAGATAACTACGGCAATGTGGTAACCAACATTCAACAAAGCACCTTCAAAACCATAGGCAAGGGCAGACCTTTTGAACTACATGCCCGTAATAAAAAAATAAAGGAGATCCACAAAAAATACAGTGACATCATAAATTACAGTTTGGATAAAAGTCAGCGTAAATCCCCTGGGGAATTACTGGCACTATTCAACTCATCAGGCTATGTAGAAATCGCAATTTATAAGAGCGACCTTAATACCGTAGGTGGGGCCTCTACCCTATTGGGTCTTGATTATAGGGATACTGTAATTATTAATTTTACTTAAATACAAGGAACAAATGTTGGTAAGAATTGTAAAATTAACCTTCAAAAAGGAAAATATTGCTAGTTTTGAGGCCATCTTTGAAAACAATAAAAAGAAAATCCGACAGGCGGAGGGCTGCACCTTTTTAGAACTGTTGCAGAGCAAGGAAGATAATAATATATTTTTCACATACAGTTATTGGAATAGCGCTACCGATTTGGAAAACTATAAAAATTCAGAATTCTTCAAGAGCGTCTGGGGGAAGACCAAACAATTATTCGAGGACAAACCAGAAGCTTGGAGCCTAATAAAGAAGGAAACGATTAACTAACATACATGATTGCCATATTTAAAAGAGAAATACAATCATTTTTTACCTCGCCTATAGGTTATCTGGTCATAGGATTATTTTTAGTGCTCAACGGATTGTTTCTTTGGGTATTTAAGGGACCTTTTAATATTTTTGAATACGGCTTTGCCGATCTGGGCAATTTCTTTCTCCTTGCCCCTTGGGTATTTCTTTTTCTGATACCCGCCATTACAATGAAAAGTTTTTCGGAGGAAAAAAAACTAGGCACTTTGGAGCTGCTTTTTATAAAGCCCATCTCTTTATGGCAAACGGTTATAGGAAAGTTTTTGGGTACCTTTTGCTTGGCCTTAATCGCCATATTGCCTACACTTCTTTATGTATATACCATTTCCCAATTGGGTGTAACCATAGGCAATTTGGATATGGGCATGGTGCTGGGCTCTTATTTTGGGCTCTTATTTCTAACTGCAAGCTATACCGCCATTGGATTATTTTCCTCTATCCTGTCCGAAAACCAAATTGTAGCCTTTATCATTGGTATGGTACTATGCTTTATTATGTTGTTCGGATTTGAAAGTCTGGCCACGATATTGCCCACTGGCCCTATGATACTTTTTGTGGAACAAATAGGAATGAAGGCCCATTTTGAAAGTATAGCCAGAGGTGTCTTGGACACTAGGGATATTATTTATTTCACAAGCCTTACCCTATTCTTTCTCTTCCTGACCATTAATCAACTAAAAAATCAGAATAGATAATGAAAAGAAGTTTATTATCTATAATCAAGGCCGTTGTTTTATTGCTGATCCTAAATATTCTGGCCAGTTTTTTCTACGCGAGATTAGATCTGACCGAAGACAATAGATATACCCTTTCCACGGCGGCATTAAATTCTGTTGGGGACTTTAGCGCCCCTATAATAATCGATATTCTTCTCGATGGAAATCTTCCACCGGAATTTATAAAATTGAAGCTGGAAACCAGGCAGCTATTAGAGGAATTTGCATCAGAAAATAAGAATATAAAGTTCAATTTCGTAAATCCGCTTGAAGGAGCCACGCAAATTGATGGCGTTATCACAGATTTACAGGCTTTGGGCCTTACCCCCACAAACGTTACCGTTGAACAGAATGGAAAAGTCTCCCAAGAGATTATCTTTCCATGGGCTATGGTCAATTACAACAACAGCACCGTAAAGGTACCCCTGTTAAAAAATAAACTTGGTGCCACCACTGAAGAGCGTGTAAACAATTCCGTTCAACATTTGGAATATGCCTTTGCAGATGCCTTTACAAAGTTGAACATCAAGGAAAAGAAAAAAATAGCCATCATTAAGGGCAATGGGGAGTTGGGTGATATTTACATGGCAGATTATCTGACCACCATAAAGGATTATTACAATATTGGGGCCATAACCTTGGATTCTGTGGCAACCAATCCAGAAAAGGTCCTGGCACAACTAAAAGGTTTTGATCTTGCCCTCATTGCAAAGCCTACAGAGGCATTTTCCGATGAAGAGAAATTTATTCTGGATCAATATATTACCGGGGGAGGCAAATCGCTTTGGCTCATAGATCAGGTAGCTATGGAACTGGATAGCCTATTCAACGAAGAAGGTACTGCCATGGCCCTGCCACGAAATCTTAACCTTAACGATTTTTTCTTCAAATATGGGATTAGATTAAATACGGATCTTGTCAACGACCTATATTTCACCCAAATAGTTCTGGCGAGCGGTGAGGGGAACAGTTCCCAATACAACCCTGTTCCCTGGTACTACAACCCAATGGTCTTTTCCAAGAACGACCATCCTATAAACAACAATTTGGAAGCGCTAAGGTTCCAGTTCGCAGGTAGTTTGGATACCCTGGCCAGTGATTACAAAAAACAGATCTTACTCAGTAGTTCGCCCTTATCCAAAACCGAAGGAGTACCAAAACCCATTCAGTTGGACATTATTAATACACCACCGGATAAGGACTTATATAATGATGGAAATAAGATATTGGGGGTATTGGTCGAAGGCGCCTTCCAATCTACTTTCCTGAACCGGGTAAAACCGCTAAAGCTGGACAAAATTTTGGATCAAGGCCCTGAAAACAAAATGATAGTGCTTACGGACGGTGATCTTATAAGAAACCAGATCCGAAACGGCCGACCCTTGGAATTAGGTTATGATAAATGGACGAACAACTTTTTTGGCAACAAAGAATTTCTCATTAATTGCCTTAATTACCTCTTGGACGATACCGGACTTATAAACATTCGCAACAAAAAAGTAACCATCCCTTTCTTGGATGAAGAAAAAATCAATGACCAAAAAACCAAATGGCAGTTGATTAATATTGGCCTTCCCCTGTGTTTGACCTTTATTTTTGGATTCCTAATACACACCATTCGCAAGAAAAAATATGGGGTATAAGTGTTGATAAGTTTGTTTCCTTAAAAAGGACATTTAAAATATCTTTGTTTTGACCGTGATTCAAGGAATATTACGGATTCAAACAGAAATTCGAACACTGTTTTAGGTTGTACAATAATGTAGATTCCTTAAAAAAAAATAAACTAATGAAATTTATAGTATCTAGCACTTATTTACTAAAACAACTCCAAGTTTTAGGTGGGGTTATCAATAACAGCAATACCTTACCTATTCTAGACAATTTTCTCTTCGATTTAAATCAAAAAGAACTCACTGTTTCGGCTTCCGATCTGGAAACTACAATGAGCTCTGTATTGGAGGTAGATTCGGACAATGAGGGAACCATTGCGGTTCCAGCAAAACTGTTGTTGGAAATCTTAAAAACCTTTCCTGAACAGCCCTTGACTTTTGTTGTTGAGGACAACAATACAGTGGAAATCAGTTCTAACCACGGTAAATATGCCTTGGCATATGCTGACGGTGCGGAATTTCCGAAATCGGTTGAATTATCAAACCCATCCTCTACCACAGTACTTGGGGATATATTGGCAACAGCTATCAACAAAACCATATTCGCTGCCGGTAATGATGATCTAAGACCTGTAATGAGCGGTGTCTTTTTTCAATTTTCCCCAGAAAGTCTAACCTTCGTAGCTACCGATGCCCATAAATTGGTAAAATACCAACGAACCGATGTTACTGCTTCCAAAGTGGCCGAATTTATAATGCCCAAAAAACCTCTTAATTTATTGAAGGGGATCTTATCGGGCAGCGAAACGGAAGTACTGATCGAATACAATGAAAGCAACGCTAAATTCAGTTTTGAAAACACCATCCTCATCTGTAGATTGATTGACGGTAAATACCCGAATTATGAAGCAGTTATTCCTAAGGAAAATCCTAACAAGCTATCCATAGCCAGAAACCAACTGTTAAGTTCTGTTAGAAGGGTTTCCATATTCTCCAATAAGACCACCCACCAAATAAGATTAAAAATTGCAGGTGCGGAACTTAATATTTCTGCCGAGGATATAGATTACAGCAATAAGGCGGAGGAAAGGTTGACCTGTTCCTACCAAGGTGATGATATGCAGATAGGGTTCAACTCAAGGTTCCTGGTGGAAATGTTGAACAACCTTACTTCGGATGACGTGCAATTGGAAATGAGTCTTCCCAATAGGGCCGGTATCCTAACTCCGATTGACGGTTTGGACGAAGGCGAAAATGTGACCATGTTGGTAATGCCCGTAATGTTGAACAGTTAGAAATACAGATTCAATACAATTGTTGAATTTATAATACACCCCACTCTTTCACTATAAAAAAAAGCCGTATCTCATTTGAAATACGGCTTTTTTGTCCTAAAGATGTTTACTAACTACACAAACTTTATGCTCAGGGGATAATGAGGTTTTTCACCGTTGGAAACCTTAATGGCATTGATAATAGGAAAAACGAAACAGAGCACTGCTATAGCAATAATCCCTAATATTCCAATACCAAGAAGTAAGATCAACGGGATGCAAATTAGTATATATAAGAACATGCTAATCTGGAAGTTAATGATCGACTTTCCATTTTCATCCATGTTCATAATGGTATCCCTTTGTGTTAACCATAGGACCAAAGGAACTATAAATCCCCCAAATCCGGTTACTATATCCAATAATTGACTTAAATGGGTCCACACCAATAATTGTCTGTTTTCTGCCTTCATAATTTATATTTCTTAGTTCTCATATAGAGAAACCCCTAACCGAAATTTCTACCATTACCAAGTCGTTATATGAATAGGACGAGCAAATCATGAATATGTTACATAGACAGGTCCGAATATGTTTCAGGGCTTATTGTTTGCTTTCCAGTTTTGTCAATTTTTCCCTATCCTTTTCGATGCCCTTTTTCAGTTTATCGATTTTCTGATTCAGTTTCTCTATGGCCAAAGGTGACAGTTTACCCTTTTTCTCATCCTTGATCATTTTTTCCTGAATCTTGGAAATTTTCTTTTCATCCTTGGCAATAGACCTCCGCTTGGAATCTATATCGGAAGAAAGTTTTTCACGATTTTTCAGTTCCTTTTCTGCCTTCTTCTGCGCTTTTTCAGCCTTCTTGGCCTCCCTTTCCGCCTTTTCTATCCTTTTCATTGCTTCTTTGGCTTCTTTCGCTTCCTGCCGAATTTTTTCCTCCATCATTTGTTCCGTATTTTCCAAGGGCGTAACAGGATCCGGAGTTTCTTGTGCCAAGGTAATTAGGCAGAATAAACCAACTGCCAATAATGTAATAATTCTGATAATTTTCATATAGTAATTTTAAATTGAATGTCCCGATACACCTAAATTATATAGCCCTATTGGCTCTTTTATACTGTACCGGATCACTATTAAAATTACGCAATATTTGCTGCAATAATCATGACCAAAATCATTGTGCTAAACTTTACTATTCCCAAAATAGAAGTTTTAGAGTGTTATTGTAAAGTCGGTTACTGGCCATTCACAAAGGATTCAAGCTTAACTTACTTCATTTCAAATATTTGGACAATTGCATTTGTCCATCGAAAAGTGGAACCGGTTTGAAAATTTTATATTGTATTTTTACGGTCAATTACAATTCTATGATTACCAACGACAACATCATTGCCTTAGCCACACCCTCAGGGGCCGGTGCAATAGCCGTAATCCGTATTTCCGGTAAGGATGCCATTGCCTTGGCCAATCCTTTTTTTACATCGATCAGGGGCAAGGATTTACAAAAACAAAAGAGCCATACCATACACTTGGGACATATTACCGAAAACGACAAAGTGTTGGATGAAGTTCTGGTATCCCTTTTTAAAGGACCCCATTCCTATACCGGTGAAGATGTTGTTGAAATATCATGTCACGGTTCGCCCTATATCCAACAACAAATAATTCAGTTATTTTTGCGTAACGGTTGCCGAATGGCAAATGCAGGAGAATTTACACTACGCGCTTTTTTAAACGGTAAAATGGACTTGAGTCAGGCCGAGGCCGTGGCGGACCTTATCGCCTCGGATAACGAGGCCAGTCACCAAATAGCTATACAGCAAATGCGTGGTGGTTTTAGCAACGAGATAAAAAAATTGAGGGACCAACTGCTCAACTTTGCTAGCCTAATGGAATTGGAACTCGACTTTGCAGAGGAGGATGTAGAATTTGCGGACCGTACACAGTTTAAAAAACTTTTGACCAAAATACAGCGCATTCTTAAACGCTTGATCGATTCCTTTGCTGTGGGCAATGTGATCAAAAACGGAATTCCCATAGCCATTGTAGGGGAACCCAACGTAGGCAAATCCACCCTGCTCAATGCCCTTTTGAATGAAGAGCGGGCCATTGTAAGCGATATAGCAGGAACCACTAGGGATACCATTGAGGATGAAATTGCAATAGGAGGCATAGGATTTCGCTTTATAGATACTGCTGGAATTAGGGATACCAAGGATGTAGTGGAAAGTATCGGTATTAAGAAGACTTTTGAAAAAATAGAACAGGCCCAGGTGGTGGTGCTATTGGTAGATGCCTGGGAAATGGCCACCCATGCCGATAAGTTGAAAACAAGTATAAAGGAACTGGACAAAATAAAAACTAAATATCCCCAAAAACCCTTGTTGGTGATTGCCAATAAGGTGGATAGATTGGATAAGGAACAAATTGAGAATCTACAATCCCAAATTTCGGGACTGCACTTGCTGTCCGCCAAAACCGGAAAAGGGGTCGAAACACTGAAGTCGCGCTTATTGGATTTTGTAAATACGGGAGCGTTGCGCAATAGCGAAACCATTGTTACCAATACCAGACATTATAGTTCCCTTCTAAAGGCCTTGGAAGAAATAGAAAAGGTACAATTTGGTATGGAGGAAGACACTCCTAGCGACCTGTTGGCTATTGATGTAAAAGAAGCCCTATACCACCTAGGAGAAATCACAGGGCAAGTGACCAACGATGAGCTTCTGGGGAATATATTTGCTAACTTTTGTATCGGGAAATAAATAAGTATTTCATTTGGTCTCATATGGTTCTATTTGGTTTCATATCACTATAAATCAATAAGTTGTTGAAAAGTATTTTTATTTTCTCTTTCTCTTAATCTCCTATTTTCATACATTTATTACACCATTTTTACACCTCGTTTAATTTCTTAATCTAAAAGGTGGAAAAATTACACCTCAAAATCTTTTGATATGAAAATCAATCTTAAGCAGAAAAAATTAAAAAACGGTAAGTCCAGTTTATTCCTTGAATTCTATAATGGGTATCGAATTGATAAAAACGGGGTCAAAAAGCACCTTAGAAAATTTGAGTACTTAAAGCAATATGTTTTTGATAATCCTAAAAATGCGGAGGAAAAGAGAGAAAACAAAGAAACCCTACAATTAGCAGAAAATATATTAGCTATAAGAAAGGCTGAGTACATTCAAGGGAAATACAAAATCAAGAACGATAAAAAGGGCGAAGTAACTTTCTTAGACTATTATGAACAATTAAAAGAAGACCGCTTTGAAACCAAGGCAAACTATGGGAATTGGGATGCTGCACTAAAACATATCGAAAAGTATTGTCCGCCGCACAAACAGCTTAAAGATATTGATACTGACTTTGTCAAGGGTTTTAAAAGATATTTGAATACAAAGGCCAAAACCAAGAGCGGTACGCCCCTATCCCAAAATTCCAAATATACTTATTTCAACAAATTCAAAGCTGCCTTGCGAGAGGCCCATACAGAAAATTATCTGGAAGAAAATGTACTACGATCAGTCAAAGGTTTTGAGCAAGGAGAATCCACAAGGGAATATTTGACCTATTCTGAATTACAATCTTTAACACAGGCTGAATGTAAATATCCTGTATTAAAAAATGCTTTCATATTTAGTTGCCTAACAGGATTGCGATGGAGTGATATAGATAAATTGCGATGGTCTGAGGTTCGAGATGAGGATACAGGTTCACGAATTATATTTAGGCAAAAGAAAACCGACGGACTAGAATACCTCTATGTTTCTGCGCAATCGAGGGCCTTACTTGGAAAAAGAACTAACGAGAGCGACCGAGTTTTTAGAGGTCTTAAATATGGAGCAGTCTATAATACCGAGATTCTAAGATGGTGTATGAAAGCTGGAATTACCAAACATATTACATTTCATAGTGCAAGGCATACTAACGCCGTATTACTACTTGAAAACGGAGCCGATATTTATACGGTATCAAAACGTTTGGGGCATCGTGAAATACGAACCACAGAGATTTACACGAAAATCATTGATGAAAAAATGAGGGAGGCTGCAAATTTAATTCCTGAGTTTAATCTGGATATTTAATAGAATTATCTTCAGGTTATTTCTGCTCATCAAATGTCCCATAAAAGGTTAATTAACGGGAATACTAAAAAAGACCAGAAAAGGGACACTATGGGCTTAGCCTTTAGGTTTTGAGAAAACCGTCCCTTAAAATGGCCGTTTTAAGGGAATGGTAAACTAATCCAGCTCCAAAGACTGCTTCCTTTTCCATTAAATGATAGTGAGTATTTTACTATAGCCTTTTCACCATAAGGTCCAGAAATATCAGGTTGGAAATGGCTTCATCTTAGTTGCTTCCGTCGAACGACAAAAACAAAATTCCATGACTTGGTATTCGAACATCGCCTGCCTCAATCCTTTCTCCCGAAATATTGGGTAGGGAATCATCAGAGTTCAATTTGAGTGCTTTTCCGTTCAGATGCACTGTTTTTGTGTCAAGACTATCTGCAGTAAGCAAATACTGTTTGGCTTTGTTTGGAATTTCAAAGAAATAATCAGATTTCGTAGCATTGATAATTAGTGCCGTGCGACCTACCGAACCACCTTTTTTGTTATGAACATAAACATTGACACCGGGTGCGAGGTTATTTGCATCATACACTTGCGTTCCCATGAGTTTACCCCACAACAGGGCTGCCCAATAATTGGGACGAGGGTCGTGGGTATCGTGTTCCAATAATGCATATTCACTTCGTGCAAGGGTATTGTGCATCACTACCTGCACGCCCTTTTTCGCCAATCTGCCCAACTGCTCCAGATATCTGAAGGTATCTGCATAAGTTGCGGCCAACGGGTCGCCACCACAGGCCGCCTCGGCGGTTTCATTCAACCAGATAGGCGCTTCGGGATTGTATTTATCGCGGGATTTTTGATAAAATTCAAGTCCTTTTTCGGTCTTGCTTAACCATTCTTGAGTCATAACGCTCTCCAGGGTCTGTTTGCCCCCGCATCGTTTTGATACACCTCCATAAAAATGGTAGGTATACGCTTCGAATGGATTTTTTGGGAGCTTGGCCATCAAATCTTCGGTGGCTATGTCTATATTGACGACCCCACCTGTTTCCAACACCCCTCCTTCACCCACCGAACCAGGCCCCACTACCTTCATTTCAGGATAATATTCGCTCACAAAATCATGAAAAACAGTAAAATCATCGGCGTAGCTTTGGGCGTTATACCCTTCCGGTGCACTCCCGTGACTTGCAAAAGTGGGTTCGTTGAACATTTCGGCAGCCGAAATTTCACCCCCAATTGATTTGGTGTAATCGATAAGATCTTTTACCTGATCTACTTGATAGGCACCATTCGCATCATACATACCAGCACTTATGGCAAAGGAGGTCACAATCTTACCATTGACCGCTTTGCTAAAATCGACTACACCTTTCCATTGCTCACGGGTCAGCACATTATTAAAACCATTAGGTGCCTCTTCAAGAATGGGCGAATCATTGTTTTGAAAGTATACGTCGTTCGCCCATGTGCCGCTTACCCTAATATATGCGGGTCCCAATGCGGCCGCAAGGTTTCTCAATTTTTTTTCTTTGAGGTCTATCGGGGGGATTTCCCATTTTAAAGCTTCAAAACCCTTCTTATCTGAGTGTTTCATTACCGAATCCAATTTTTGATAGGGCACCCAGAAATCGCCTCCGATTACCTCGCACATTTCGATGTTATACGATTGATAGCGTTCGTCGACACTTCCGATATATTCCATATTTTGTAGATCGATACTTGACGTACTTCTTCCATTTGGTTCGCCTGGCCCATTTTGCGCATAGGCCATAGAAAATGTTCCTATTAAAATAAAACCTAGACATGTTTTAATACTATTTTTCATCTCGGATAATTTTGTGATTTATAATTATGCTTAGTTTGTATACTGTTAAATAGGACGGCTGCCCATTTTCTTTACGATAAAATCTACGGCTTTTCTAGGGTGTAATCGATAAAGAGTATCCAACATTCGGGCATCTTTCCCTACCATGGCCCTGAACTTATCTTTTTCTATAGCCTTGATAACCTGTAATGCAGCATTTTCCGGACTTAGTATCATGGAATTCCTAGCCGTATCATCTTCGGCTTCAACTCCTTCCAAACCTGAATTGGACATAATTCTTGTGGACATCGCCCCGGGGTGAATTATAGTCACCTTTACGTTGGTATCCTTCAATTCCGCATATAAACCTTCGGTCAACAATTTCAGGGCCGCCTTTGATGCCCCATAGATGGTTTGGCCAGGAAAGGGCATAAATCCTCCAAGGCTTGAAATATTGGCGATGTGGGCTACGGGTCGTTTTAACAAATGGGGCAAAAAGGCCTTGACCATGTAAAGAGACCCGTAAAAATTGATGTTCATGACCTGCTCGATTTTCTTAAAATCGAGCTCGTTGACATGTACAAAAGGCTGAATAATGCCAGCGTTATTGATAATACCATCTACTTCACCATGGATTTTGATAACTTCTTTAGGAAATAAGAGAACCTTTTCCCTGTCGGTAATATCCAAAACATGGGTGGAAAGGTTTTTGCCAAATTCCCCTGCCAATTTTACAGTTTCCTTCAGCGCCCCCTCATCGATATCTACCGCAGCTACTTTAGCGTCCAGTTCCAATAATTTCAGTAGGAGCGCTTGGCCGAGGCCACCACCACCACCCGTTACTACGATTACTTTATTTTTGACTTTCATGTTTTGATTCTAACAGTTCGCAACAATTTAAACTCAATTCTCTAATAGCAAGTTAGCTCGATTCCACTTTCGAAGGGATAATGCCACCCCTGTATGGATAGTGCTTTTCCTTTTTAGTTTTTAATCAAATTGATCACACATGCCATATAGGGGTGGCCTTATCCAAAACCTAATACTTTCCTTAATTTATAAACTATAATCTATCTATAGTGATATCGGTCGGCACTAGGTTTCCAATTAAAATTTACTTTATCAAAAAGCTATAGCTTAACTTCCTTATTGTTAGATATCTCAATAAGTGTACATTTTCATTTTAAAGATTTTTGATTCACCTTTTTTCACTACTGGCCCTCCAAATGCAGTCTCATCACCATTCAATCTGTGGGTTCGCATCTCTCCATTCGAATAAGATACTTCATCCACTGATAAATATCCCGCCTGTGTTGGGGCGTCGTTATTACTTTTTGATATGGTCAAAATTGAGCTGCCAATACCTCCGGCAACTAAAAATTCATTTTCTGCAAGTTGTATTATGAGAAAGCCTGCAGCCTCTTCTTCTTTTTCATTTTTGTTTTCTATATCGACCCCTAGTAAACCCTGAGCCTCTGCAAATGAATTTCTTTTTAGAGATATTACGTACTCGCCCATTACAACTTCATCCTTCTCTTTGGAGGAATCAATAAATAGCCCGGTCATCTTTTCAGTGCCTCTATACTTTGAAATGATCGGCAATATGTTCTCTAAACTAGCATAGGCAGTTTTTAGTGATTCGTCATTTGGTGAGGTAGTATTTAATATTCCGTTACCATCGATACCGAATGGGGCGTACCCGATCGCATCATATTTGCCTAAGGCATAAAACGCTCGTGCCGAGGAGGCAGGGTTCGACTTGGTTTCCGGTATCATTAAAGGATTGCCTGATGTTGAAAATTCTTCAGAAACCCAATCGAATATTTCGACCTCATAAATATCCGGGGCAAAAAAATCGATGGAAGGTGCTGCAGCACGCCATATATCAAATACTTGTGGCAAAGCCCCCCCCCTGAAGGATATTGCCCAGGTTCTCTGCCATTGGGCTGCTTCATCCATGCATTCACATACATCGGTAAGGGGAATTCTTCCTTCCCTAATTTTGCTACCTCACCTACATATTTGGCATAATTCCACGCCATAAATAGTTCTTCGGTGTAATAGGAGAAGTTATTCTGCCAATCGTCCCCAGTATATTTTTCTCCCTTTCCAAAAACCTCGTCCCAACTTCCTTCCTCCAAATAGCCATTGTCGCCCCAAGCTTTTTTCAGGGCAGGGTGTAATTGGTTTTTATTTTTAATGAGGTGATCTATCAATTCATTCGGGACAGGTCCGTTAAAATTTTTATTGGCTTCATCACTATAATCGCGCATATAAATGTTAGGCATACCATAACTCGCCCGGTAATCAAGAGAACCGATTTCGTTTTCAACTTGTACCATGACTACCGTCTGCTCTTGGAAGTCAACCTCTTTAATGTGCTTCATGAATGCTGCAAAGGCCTTTGAATCGGCTTTAAGGGTATTGACGCCAAAAGTGGACAGCGAAGCCATTGTACCACCTTCACCGTCTTCCGCTAAAGGAAATCTTTTTGTGTTGGTTTTTGCCCATTCCGGCGTGTACATCGATTTCCCGTTTTTCCATGAACCAAACCAGATCAGCACTAGTTTAAGACCTTCCCTTCTGGCCCCCTTAATTGCACTATCCACAATCGAAAAATTAAATTTACCCTCTTCCGGCTCAATCAATTCCCAAGAAATTGGCGCAATTACCGTATTTAAATTCTTCTCTGCCATAAGCTTCCAAATGGGTTGCATATAGTGCTCACTTCCTGTACTGGAATTATGTAATTCACCCGCAAGCATTGTGAACGGTTCATTGTTTACTATAAGCTGAACGCTACCGTTTATATTTTCTAAATGTGGTATGTCTTTTTTTTGAGCAATCGCAATTTGCGAAAAACCAAGGATAATTGTCATTAATATAGCTCTCATCGTTTCATTTTTTTTAATGTATTATTTTTAAATTCATGATCAAATCCTTATTTTATTCGAATAGCTGTTGCAGCAATCATACCCATCATTTTTCCTTTGAGATGGTTCTGGTCGACCTTGAACAATTGGACAGTGACATTAAATCCTTGTGCAGTAAAGCCAAAATCAAGTCCGTCCGGTTTATCTTGGATGTCAGTCATTGGTGTCGGCGGATTTTTACCTTCGGGATCTATTAAATTGCCAATTAGTTTTCCGCCATTTCTTTTAATATCCGCAATCATTTTAGAATCCCCGTTCGGCGTCCCCTTGAACGTCAAATCCCATTTTCCAGAATAGAAATCATCCTTTGAGGCTGATGCAGTGGCACTATTTTCATTCACCACTATAGGTTTTGGATCTGCGGACATCTTGAATTCTGCCCCAATTACAATCATCAAAGTCCCAGGATTTTCAATACGGTCATTGATAAAGACCAAATATAGGTCATGCAATTGTCCATCGAAATCGTTCGGCAATATTATGGGAATACTCATCGCACTAGGCATGGATCCAGTCGGGTCAGAAGCTTCCAAGAAATCCGATTCACCTACCAATGTACCCTTCGGACTTCCCAAATGCAATTCAACCTTTCCACCAGCGGCATTTAATTGGGATTTAGGAGCCGTTGCCTGTAGGTCTAGAGTTGACAGACCTGACAAATCGATTTGCCTAAGCACCATATGGGAACCCGATTTAGCGGGGATAGCTAATCTATTTCCCCCAAAAGACACTTTATTTACATCTACATATTCATCAAAATCGTGTGGTGCTACCTTTGTAGAACGCAATACAAACGACTTTTCGGCCATTAAAGATGGCATGTTGTTGGCACCATGATCCTTATAAGCTGCCCTTACGATAAAAACGCCTTTACCCTGGTCACCGGGTTCTACTTTTGCAGCGTATGATCCTTTAGTGGGTAAGCTGGCCGCATTTGATTTTTCATTAGTCAGGCTAAGGATATATTTTGCCATTTCGGCTGCTTCGGCTGCAGATAGTTGCGGGTGTGCGGCCATAGGTACATCGCCCCAAACACCTCCACCCCCGGAAATGATTTTTTGGGATAAATATTCCAAGGCCTTGTCATCTCCTTTATATTTCATGGCCACATCCATATAGGAGGGTCCAATGGATTTTTCCTGTTGTTTGTGGCATGCCATACAGTCACTGGCATCCATGAGTTTTTTTCCTCCTGCAAATTCCGCGGATTCATCGGCGGCCCTATGGCCTTGGGCTATCTCGATCTTATCAAAACCTTCGGACAGATAGTCAAAAGTGACGGATACTTCCTCGGGATTTATCCCGTTACCTAAATTACCGTCTTCCTTGTCGGTTACCTTTATATCATAGTCCATATAAGTGTTCGGTACATAAAACGTTTTGTTGCCGTTCGGAATCTCCAAACTGAGAGCAGGTGGTTCGTTACCTGCAACGACCTCCATCGTTTGACTGTTTGTACCTCCCTTGCCATCGTTCACCGATAGGTTTACCCTATAGACACCAATATCTTTTAGTGTTATATTCACCTGTGGGGTCTTGATTGTTTCCTTGAAACCATTTTCAGAGGAAATATCCCACGTATATATCAAGTCATCTTGGTCGGGATCTTCAGTTTCCCCCGCATTTAACTTGAGTTCGAACGGAACGGCCCCGCCCATTTTATTGGCAGCCATTTGAACCTGTGGCAAACGGTTACCGCCATTGTACTCGATGCGAACAAGCCGGGCATCATCATTTGCGGTAAACCATCCAGAACCATATTCCAGCATATACAGATCGCCGTTGGACGCAAATTGCATGTCCATTGGGTTGCTAAAGCGATAACTGGGCATAAAGCGTTCCATGGATTTTAGGTTCCCTTCTTCATCCATGGTTATTGACATGATCCAACCACGCATCCATTCATAGGCGAAAAACTTACCGTCATAATATTTTGGAAAGGCACGTTCGGCTCCTTCAAAATCTTCTGAATAAAACACCGGCCCGGCCATGGCGTTTCTTCCTCCCGAACCTACTAAAGGAAATTCTTCCGATTCCCCATAAGGATACCAAACAAAAGCCTCTTCCGCCGGTGGTAATGTTTCTAAACCTGTATTATTTGGTGATGTGTTTTTTGGAGCTTTTGCATCCCATTTTCCCAAGGATTTTTCATTGGCAAAATCATATTTGTTATAGGCCTTATTGTTACCTACGAAATGCGGCCATCCAAAATTACCGGCTTTTCGTGCCTGCCCAATTTCATCATGACCGGCCGGACCCCGCAACGAATCGGGTTCGTTGGCATCGGGGCCGACCTCGCCCCAATAGAGAAATCCGGTATGCTTGTCGACGGAAATACGGAATGGATTGCGGTGCCCCATCGTATAAATTTCGGGTTTTGTTTTGGGCGTTCCTTTGGGAAATAAATTTCCTTCGGGAATGCTGTAGGTGCCATCTACATTGGGTTTGATTCGAATAATTTTGCCACGCAGGTCATTGGTGTTTGCCGATGATTTTTGGGCGTCCCATGGGCCCCTTCCGGGTCTTTCGTCGGACGGACTGTATACGGATGCACGGGGACTGGTATTATCGCCTGTGGATAAATAGAGATTTCCATCTTTGTCCCAGGCAATGGATCCACCTGTATGACAGCACTGTTCCCTTTGCGTTGGTACTTTTAACATGACTTTTTCAGACTCCATTAGTAATTCTTCCCCTTGCAACTCAAATCGAGATAAAAAGTTCGCAGATTCGTCCAATGATGAATAATACAGATAGATCCAATGGTTATCCTTGAAATTCGGATCAATGTTGAGTCCTAACAAACCATCCTCGGCCACAGATTCCTCACCTTCTTTATCGACATATTTTAAGCTCACCGGTAATTTGGCAATGGTCTTTAGTTCCTGTGTTTTTATGTTATATAAGCGTACCTCCCCTTTGCGCTGAATGAACAGCACATGTTCCTCGTCCAAAACGGCCAATTCCATCGGCTCATCCAATTTCTCGGCCAAGATTACTTTGGTAAAACGGTTCTCTTCGGGCCTGGCCATAGCATAATCCAAAGGTTTCGGAGAGTCGCCACCCACCGCATATTGGATACCTGCCCAGAGATGATTTAGAAAGAGGGGATCGGAATAGGTCTCATCGGTATGGCCCATAGCGGTGTAGAAAGAACGGCCCCCGTTAAATTCCTGATACCAGCTTATAGGATGGTATTCGGGATTGCTACCGCCCTGATAACTGGTCTCGTCAATGGTCAATACTACATTGATGTTGGGCGAAATATTGTTAAAACTATAAAATTCGTCCTCGCGCTCAAATTCATCTGGCATACCTTTGGTGGCCCAATGATCTTTTTCCGTTACCGTGAATTTTCCTTTCTGAACGTTACTTGGTGTCATGGGATGATCCTGAAAATAGGCTCCGGCCAATTTGCCGTACCATGGCCAATCATATTCGGTATCGGTGGCGGCATGCACTCCTACATAACCCCCGCCAGCTTGTATATAACGTTCAAAACTGGCCTGTTGCTCATCGTTCAAGACATCTCCCGTGGTATTTAGGAACACCACTGCGTTGTATTTTTTAAGTTCCCTTTCATTGAACTGTTCGGCATCTTCGGTAAATGAGACCTCAAACTTTTTTTCCGCGGCCATTTTGGATAGCGCGGCTTTGCCCGCGCCAATTGATTCATGTTGAAAGGCATCGGTCTTACTGAATACCAGCAAATGTTGTTTCTGTGTCTGCTTACAGGACAGGATTAGAAAAATGCTTGAAAGGAAAGCGGCAAAGAATTTGTACTTGTTGAATCTCATGTTAACGATTTAGAAATTTGACAAATAACACATTATCGGGAGTTGGTATTGTGGTTACCGTAAGAGGTACTTTTTCAGGTGGTTCAGGATGGTTTTCAAGTATTGAATAATTCACCTGCTCATTTTTGCTTTCGTCTTGAGAGAACCCGGGATAGTGTAAAATCAAGATGGTGAAAATAGCTAAGGATTTTACTGCATGTAAGGTTTTCATATTCTCCGATTTTCTTTGTTAATTATGATGACCTAAGTTCATTTGAGCGTGATTGGTCAGACCTTCCAATTATTCGACAACAACTCTCACCCTATCCAGATTTTGTATTCTAGTAAACGTTGTTTTTGAATTCCCATTTCGTTGGGACGCTACTCTGATTACTGAGAAATACGTTCCGGGTTTTGCAAAAGAATATTTGGATTTTACCGCTACTTCTTCTTCCTTTTTAAATTGACCTTGGCTTTCAAATGTTCCATCGCCATCTAAATCCCATTCTACAGAAACCACCTTTCCGGTACCAGCCGGCACTTTTATTTCCGCACTGTAATTCACTTTTTCACCAGTTTTTACGATTGTTTTTTTCGAACCGTTCGCCTTTAAAACCACGGTAGGCTGAATGCCTTCGCGATCTTCGGCCGATGCAGGTACTATTACTTGACCGTCTACTATTTGGTAATTGGTAGAATTTGGAGGACTGATGCCTTTCTCCACCCAGGCGCTTAAGTCTAGTAGGGCCTGCTGTAGAACTCCTAAATAACTAACTGTTCTGGTAGGGTCTTCTTGTTCGGACAGATCCCCATGTAAGGCACGGTCGGTATACCACAATCTAAAACTATCGTTTGCTTTATCACCTAAATTTTCAATGACTTTTGTACGATACCAATCTGCCTGCCAAGGGAAAGCTTCTCTATCCCATAATGATTCGAGCATAATCATTTTACCCTTAAATTTACCATTTGGTAAAACGCCTGAAGCACCTCGTGTATACATCGGCCCTAAAAGGAATGGACCTTGGGGATAAAGAGGTTCTCCATGGTCGTTTCTAAATTGGTCCCATACTTTGTATTCTTTTCCTGGCACCTGATGTCTGTGATAAGTTTGAGCTGCCAAGAAATTAGAGTTATCAACCTGCACTTCATCACCAGGTTTGATTTGTGCTAAAATTTGAGGGGCAGTTGCACCAAGAACCGCTTTATCCCCTTCAATTGAAAGTAATTGTAAGGTTTTACCTGCCGCGGCACCTGTTATTATCTTTAAATCACCGCCAAGAAAATTGACATTTGGCATTGAATCTTCGAATTGAAATGCCACAGGCAAACTGCCATCCACATCGCCTAAACTCTTCCAAGCGGCCTCGGCAGTTCCTCTTTCCTGTTCTGATGTTGGTTCGACCAATTTGTCTTTTAGAGCCTCTTCATAAGAAATTCCTGATTTGATTTTAGTCAGTTTTTGCAAACGTGCCTTCAACAATGAGGCTGGAGGATTAAAACCATAATAACCTTCCTCCGTCCAAAAGTTTTGAAAATAATCTTTGTCAGCCGATGTCATACCTTGATATATCGCTCTGAAACCATGTACGCCCATCGTTTTATAGCCAAACCAAGATTTGGGCGGAAACCCCATTTTGGTTACTTCCATCAATGCAGCTTTTTCCTCCTCGTTCAATCCAGCGTACATATCTCCACTGCCGCCAGGCTCAAGCGCATCAATAATTTGAGGGAATTTATCATTTAGAATTCTCATGGCGTGCATACGTACAGAGAACACACTTGGAATAGCCATAGGAGAACCTACTACGTAAGGTACTACGCCATCCCATACTCCCTCCGTATTTTCGATGGCACCAATGGTACGATATGCACCACCACTTCCTCCAAACGCATAGCCATAGGTATGGGGTGTATCAAAGATTCTATTTGCTATTATTTTAGAAAATTGAGCGGCGGCAGCGTTGGCCTTATATGCCCCAATTAATAAATCGCTTGCTTTCTTTTGACCCGTAAAATCAAACCTACCGCCTCCATTGGTTTCAATAAAATAAGCCCCGTGACTAACCGAAAAGCCAATTTTATCATCTTCGCCGCTGGCCCCTTGCGAAAGATTCTCATTGTCCGGAAAGGGAGTGATATATTGAAAGAAATGTCCTGCATAATCTTCTTTCGAAGGGAAGTAAAATGAAAAACGGGTTTCCGTACCTTCAAAGCCACCGTGCACGTATCTGTGTCTCACAGGAGTATCGCGCCACTCATCGATGTCAATAAAAGGGGACTTGAAAACAGTGTCTTGGTAGACAAAAAATTCGGCATAATCAGCTTGAACCAGACTCTGAGCATTTGATTTGGAAATAATGAACAGCGTGAAAGTCATGATTGATATACTGATTCCCCAATTTTGCACGACCAATTTTAACATAATTTGGATAGTTTAAAAAATTAAAATATAGCGCAAGGTAAATAAAATTCTTTTAATGTATATTTTTTTATACAATAATAACTGCAATTATTATATTTGTGAATAATTAAGGAGGAGCGATGTATTTGCTTTTACCTTAAAAATTGATTTTAAATAAATAATACTTTATTCAAATAGTCCCCTTGACAATGCAAAAAACTATTTTAAATCCGCAAGATTTCGTAAAACAGGTAACAATAGATTGTGTCATCTTTGGCTTTGAAAATGGACAGTTGAAGGTTTTGATATCCAAAATCAATTTTAAAGGAGCTTTTCATGCAATTATTACGGGGTTTGTCAAAGACAACGAAGATGTGGAAAAGGCGGCCGAGAGAGTGGTTTTTGAAAGAACTGGCCTAAAGGATATTTATTTGGAACAGTTTAAAGTCTTTGGTAAGGTCGACAGGCATCGAAAGGAATTTATCGATGAGCTGATTCAAATAAATAACCTGGAATCTACTGCCGAGATTAGTGACTATGAATGGTTTACAAAGCGGCATATTTCTATTTGCTTTTACGCCCTATTGGATATTAACATGGTGAATTTAGAACTTACAGAAATTGATGAATCACTAACCTGGTACAATATTCACGAGGTTCCGTCACTGATAATGGATAATAACGAGATATTGTCAGAAGCCCATAAAAGTCTATTGGATGACATCAATAACAAATTCACCGCTTTTAATCTATTACCCGAAAAATTCACTATGCGAGATGTGCAGGTCATCTACGAAACCATTTTTGAGAGGGAATATGTGCGGACCAATTTCCAAAAGAAAATTTTGGAAATGGATGTTTTGGAGCGACTGGAGAAAAAGTTTACCGGTGCCGCCAACAAAGCCCCTTATTTATACAAAATGAAAGAAACCTGAAATTTTAAATTGAATCTCTTCCGTAAATTGCACCCCTCAAAACCGGATATATTATTTAAACCTATTTCAAATTTTATAAGAGGATTTGTCCCACTTATTGATGGTGCTACTATTTTCGCAATGAAGATCGGAAAGGATTACTAACGGTTTAGGCATAAAATAGTTCTAAAAAAAATCACAGCTAAATATGATAGAGATTATAAGAACCAATTCTCAAAATCCCAAATTTAAAAATCTAGTACAATCACTCAATAAAGATCTTGCAAATAGAGATGGAGGAACTCATGCGTTATCTCAATTTAATTCTATTGCCTATTTAAAACATGTAGTTTTGGCTTTACAAAAAGACAAGGCGATTGGCTGTGGAGCTATCTCGAAATATGATGATCTTTCTACAGAAATCAAAAGAATGTATGTCTCTCCAGAAGTTAGAGGTCAAAGAATCGGAGAGAAAATTTTATTGGAATTAGAAAATTGGTCCAGAGAATTGGGCATAAGCAAATGCATACTCTTTACAGGCTCTAAACAACCAGAGGCAAATAAACTTTATCAGAGAAATGGTTATAGTATAATTAGTAATTATGGTAAACTAAAAGACATTCCTGATTGTCACTGTTTTGCAAAATTTTTATAGCAAAGAGAGGTTTTTATTGACTGATTTAATATACAAAGCGCTGCACCGTAGGCTATAATATCCATGCTCAGCATTCACTTAGTAAGACTTATAGGATAAACCTTCCAAAATTCAAATTAGCGTCGGTCCCGTAATACCAACGATTAAAAAGACAGCATTCTTCATAATAATGGGAAATTTCTTCAAACAATAATTATATAATAGACTGCCTTTAAAGCAATACAGTCGACCTTTTCTAAACCGGAATTTTTATATTTAACTATTTTAAATTGTTGATAACTCAAAATTCTTCGATTTTTAACAAAAATCAAAGGACACCATTTGAATCCATTTGAATCCAAATCTAAATCACCACATTATATATAGTTTCATTTGAATTAATTTGATATAACTTATTGTATATCAGATTTTTGTGAATAACTAAAATCGAATTGCATAGTTTAGCCCCTTCCTTTACTTTACCTTTATCCCAAGAATTCTTCAAAAGAAAACAAAAGCGCTTTTGTTCATTTAGTAATCCTAAAAAGGAAACCAATGGACAATTTTTTAATCCTTGAACGATTGGATCGTTTGGAACGGCTTTTAATAGCCAATAAGGAAGTACTCACCTTTGAGGAAACCTGTGACTATACCGGAATATCGAGAAGCTATCTGTACAAACTGACAGCCTCGGGAAACATCCCGCATTCAAAACCCAATGGCAAGATGCTGTTTTTTGAAAAGGCCAAACTCAACGCTTGGCTTCTTCAGAATGGCAGGAAGTCAAAATCGGAAATCCAGACCGAAGCCCTCAACTACACTTTTAAAAATAAGCGCAGATGAAAAAGGAAGAAATAAGCTGGAAAAAAGCCCGTGCCGTTTGTATCGTAAAAACGATGGCAAAGGCAGGGCACTTTCCCCGCAGGGAGACGAAGAAAGAAGCTTGGTTTCTAAGTCCGTTCCGACCTGAAACCCATGCCTCTTTCAAGGTATCGAAAATCAAGAACCTTTGGTTCGACCATGGGTCGGGTTTTGGTGGGAACACCCCAGATCTGGTCGTTCGGCTTTACGACTGCCGTTTGCTGGATGCGCTTGACTTCCTTTCGGACATACCACCCTCTTTTTCTTTTCACCCGCAACCTTTTGAGCCACCTAAGAACGATGGTCTGATTATCAAAAGTGCCCGCCCTATTTGGCACTATGGACTTAAAGTTTACCTAGAGCAGCGGAACATAACCCTGCAAACCGCGAATAAATATTGTAAGGAAGTCCATCATTCCCGCAAGGGAAACCACTACTTCGGTATCGGACTACAAAACGATTCCGGTGGTTGGGAACTTCGCAACATGTATTACAAGAGTTCCTCCTGTCCAAAGGACATTACCTATTTTTCAAACGGATGTATGCAGTTGGTGGTAACGGAAGGAATGTTCGATTTTTTGACGGTCACTAACTTCTGTCACCATAACATGTCCTTTCTCATTTTAAACTCACTGTCTTTTATAAAAAGAGCAATGAAACATATCGAACGGTTCAATCATGTTGAACTATATCTCGACAATGATAAAGTGGGAAAAGAAGCTACAGAATGGTTGATGCAAAACCATAAAGGATGTGTCGATAAATCCTATTTATATAGTGATTACAAAGATGTAAGTGAGATGAGTATAAGGAGAAATAGAAATGAAGGAAGGTAGGTGTAAAAATACGTCTGAGTAAGAATTCAAGATGTGTCATTGTCATGACAAATCTTGCTTTTGCTCCCCTCGGTCGCAAAAGGGCAGGAACTATTAATAGAGTTTTCGATGTATGATTTAAAGTAAGATTTCTATTGTGAATATTTTAAAAAGCGTCTTGTTGAGATTAAAGAAATACGGAAAGTGAAAAAGGAGTTCGTACAATTTCGATGTTCCATTTATGAAAAGAAGCTCTTGAAAATCAAAGCCAAAAAGAGCGGACTTTCCATAAGTGAATATTGTCGACGTGCTGCCTTTGACCATCGGATTGTCGAACGGTTTTCCGATGAACAAATCGATGTATACAAATTACTGGTTCAGTATCAGGTCAACTTTAAACGTATCGGGAATATGTACCGAAAACGCAATCCGAAATTGGCAGATGAAGTGGTTCAGTTGGCAAATGACATACGGAAACATCTTTACAATTTCAAGAAATGATAGGCATGGGAAAATCCATATCGCATACTGGAGCCTCCATGGGTTATGGGTGGAACGAGGAGAAAAATGCCAAAGTGGTCTATCGTGAACATTTGGCAGGGGACAACCCCATGGAGATTACACAGGAATTTAAAATCATTCAATCACAAAATCATCGATGCACAAAGAACACGTTGAGTTTCGTCCTTAGTCCCACAATAGAAGATGGACAGGAATTAAAAGAAAAGGATCTGAAGGAAATTACGGAAAGGTTTATTAAAGAAATGAAACTACAGGAACGACAGGGGATTGCTTTTGTACATCAAGATAAAAGCCATCGGCATATTCATTTATATGTAAACCGTATCGATTTTGACGGTAAAGCATATAAAGACAACTATATCGGGAAACGAAGCCAACAGGCCGCCGAAAAGGTTGCCAAACAAATGGGATTGACCACGGTAAGGGAAGTACAACAGGAAAAATTGAATGAAATCAAAAATGTACGACAGGAAATAAAGCAAATCCATGAAAAGATTATTTCCGAAATGAGGCCTCAGGATTTTAATCAGTACATCAAATACATGAAACAAAACGATGTAAAGGTCATTCCAAGCATCAGCAAATCGAATCAGTTACGGGGTTTCCGATTTGAATACATGGGCCAAAATCTGAAAGGAAGTGAGGTACATCGTTCGATGTCAATGGGGCGAATAGCGGAGCGAATCGGGTTTGATAAATATGTTGCCCAAAAACTAGCCAAAGAAAACACGGTAGCAATGCTAGGAAAGACCGTAGGCTTATCGCCCAACTTGGCCGCTACAATCACTAAAAGGGCAATTAAGATAGCCGTTAAGAAATCAATAGGATTAGGAATGGAAATATAAAACTATGGCAAAATTAGATGAAATAGCAGAATTGATAACCGAAGAAATCAAGGAATTCGAAAACTCGGTAAGTCGTTTGGAAGAGATGCAAGCTTTTTTGATGAACTACAAAATCAAGCCCGACACCACGGACATTGACTTTATCTTAAGACGATATAATGACGACCAACAGAGAGCCATCGAAGACCAACACAAACTGATGGCGAACGTGGTTTACTACATTAATAAGTCCATGACTATTCCGAAATGGTCGATAAAGTTGTTCGCGGGGTTACTGGTCAGTATCATTTTGGTATTGGGATTTTCAGTTTATAAGGTTTCACGAATCTCAGATATAAAACTGGAAGCTTATGGACAGGGAGAAGAAAAAGCGTTAGGGCATTTCAGGTCTTTCTTCGAGGCCAGCCCAGAGGCAAGCGCTCTCTATCAAGAATGGCGACATCCCCAAAGCAAAAAGTAGGGTGCGCCCTATCCGGTTTTTGCTTTACGCTAATCTGCCGGAATCACTACAAAAACCGGACAGGATCCACGCGCAAAGTTTTGGGGTAAGATTTGGGTCAGGAATCTAGCTTTCAATTTTGCTATATTTTATAAGTATTTGGATACCTTTATTTAATAAATTACCAAATATTCTTATGACGGACTTTCTAGACGGAATGAAATTACCTCAAGGTAACGAGCAAGAAGAACTTGAACAATTATCAAAAGATAAACTTCGTCCTCTATTTGACTTAAGAAAGTTTCAAATTCGAGAAGAAATCTATCGAGACAAAGGCATAGATCTCGATATTGAATTGAAATATAATGGAAAACACACCAATTTTAGATTTATAATTCAACTAAAGGCAACAGATAGTATCGAAGCAAACTCCGACGGATCTTACAGTAAAAGCATTGACACCGCAAATATCCAATACTTATTAAATTCTGGAAAGCCCTCTTATTATATTTTATATCATAAAAAATCGGAAGAATTTTATTACTCAAATATGAGTGATTTTTTAAAAACTATGGAGAGCAAGACGAAAGCATGGGATGCTCAATTAACAAACACCTTAAGATTTAAAAGTAAAGTCAACAAAGAAGTGTTGGAAGGTATTTATCAAGGAGTCTTAATTTATGGTAAAAATTTTAGAAAGCTTAATGAAAAAATAGCACTCTCCACAAAAGATAATTTTGGAAAAATATCCATCACCGATAAAAAATTGAACTTTTATTCAGAAAATGAAATAAGAGATAAGTTAGAGCAATTTGGATTAGGACTAATTAATGAAGGTAATTCTAAACTTGTTATTAACGGATCAAATATCATCTCAAAAAGTGTCTACTCTAAGCGACCTAAGTTCAATCTCGTCTTAGCAATAGCGCATTATAATACCGGTAATATGCTGTCAGCCCTTGCAAACCTAAAAGAAACAGGGAAATATTTGGAAAAACTTGATAAGGAAGATTTAAGCCTTCATCAATATTTTACGGCAGCAGTAAAATATTCTTTGGGACTTCTAGATAGTCAAGAATATGCAGAAGTAATGGATTCGATAGAAGAATCTAGTTTCATTCAATATTATATCGAAATTGATAAGTTAGGGAGGAAACATACCGATAGCCTTGACAATTACTCATTACAAGCCTATAAAAGAGAATCAGATAAAATCTTGGATAAACAGGATGTGCCAAATACTATAATAAATTTAGCGAATACCGAATACTATAAATACTGGTCTCTGGACCTTAATATTCGAAGCCTTCAAAATTCTATGTTATTAAGTAAGGAGGTATATAACCAACATGTAATAGACGCTGGACAAGAAATATTAAACCAACTTGACGCAATTCAATCTTTTCATGAAACTACGGTAAAAAAGATAATCGAGGATAAAGATTATTTTAATTATTGGCTACTAGATACCCATAGGATAAACTATCACTTTGAGTCTTTTCTTATTGATGCCATTATTGGTGGAACGAAAGGATCTCATCTAAAAAAAATCAAGTTCTTATTAAACGAGATTAGAAAAATCAAACTCAAATATAAGCAGATTGGACACGTAGAAAATCAAGTAGTCTGCATGACGGTTGAGTTTGAAATGTTAGAATTTCTAAAGAGAAAAAATGAATCTCAAAATTTGAGAAATGAAATAGAAGGTATTTTAGAACTTTATGAGCTAAGGGATTTTAAGAGAAGGTTTGACCTTTTAAAAAAGGGAAATACAAAGCAAAGAAGGCTTACTGAGTTCTATGATGAATCTAAAAAAAAATATGAGGATACGATTAAAGAAGTGAAAAAGTATATGGATAAAGTTGCCGCTCTTGATAAAAAAGATCTGAAAAGACAAGAATTGTTAACTACTGACATTTACAGTATCGAAATGTTACCTATAGGACTTTTTTCCTTTTCTAAGGAAAAGCTCCAAGAACTCTATGAAATTTTGGAGATTGACAATATTCGATTAATAAATCAACTTGAAAATATGTTCAAATTTGTCATACCACGCCTTAATCTTTTTAAGCCTAAAATAATAGAGGAGGGTTTTTTAAATGGTATTCTTGAATACGAAGGGATTGAAAGTTGGAAACTAGTTTATGAGAGAAGAAAAGAGCTTTTTGAAAGAGAATTTATAAAAACCGATATTCGCTAATGGATGTTAATTTTTATCAGCTAATATGAGCACAAGTTTACCAAATCGACACGAAACCCACATTTTAGAGACAGAATCAAACAAATATTTTGCGAACTGTATTCCAAATGAATGGTACATTGATAAACCAGAACATGACTATGGAATCGATTATATAGTCAATCTGGTATCACATGGTGAGGTTACCGGTTTAAACTTTTCCGTGCAGCTTAAAAGCACAAAAAGCAAAAACACTGGGAACTATGTATTTGCAACTATAAAGCACTCTACACTAAGTTTATTTAACATTCGATTAGAGCCTGTTTTAATCATAGTCTACGTAAAAGATGAAAATGAAGCCTATTGGTATTGGTACGATGACTTAAAAATTGACCTTACCAGATTACAAAAGAGTTATAGAATTAAGGTTCCAAAGACTAACAAATTGAGCAGAATCGATACGGACTATGTTTTCGAATATGTTCAAAACGTATTTAGCATTAAAACGTTAATCAAAGACATTGGCCAATTGGAATACAGTCAAATGTCGGATACAGAAAGATTGGCTTGGAAGAGCTATTTTACTGCGAACTATGAGGATGCCGCTTTCTATTTAAAAAAACTTTTTAAATCATATCATGGTAGTACAATTTTATTGGAAGCATTATCCTATAGCTTATATCAACTGTTTTATTACAAAGATGCACTTCATTATATAAATAAGGCAATAGCCATTTCGGAAACTCCAAATCAAAATTTAATCAAAGCATGTATACTTACTGAAGACGGTACTCAAAATGGGGTAAAAGCAAAATTGGTTCAGGCTAAAGATTTGTTCAACAAGTTTATTTCAAACTTTCCAAATCAAGATAATTATCACTATAACTATGCTAACACCCTAAGTGGTCTGGGAGAAAATAAAGAGGCCCGTAATCATTACAAAATATGCTTAAAAATAAACCCCAACCATTTTCAGGCATGGAAAAATCTTGGTTCGGTCTATTATAATTTAAAGTGTCACGATAAAGAACTGGACTGCTATGATAAGGCTTTGACCATAAACCCTAATCTAACTCCGGCATTATTTAGTAAGGGAGTTACACTTTCTCACATTTTCCAAAAGCACAAGGAAGGATTATCTCTGATGTTGAAATCATTAGAACTGGAAGAAAACATATTTAGAAATTATCCAATCGGCTATTATTGGTTAGCATATGTTTATGAAAAATTAGGGGATTTAAGTGAGTCATTCAAATGGATAAATGAGGGTATAGACCAATATCCAGAAAACATGTTTCTTTTGAAGTTTAAGCTTAACCTTTTTATTTCATATTGGAAGGACTTTTCTTGGGTCAAAAAGGAAGCCATTACGTTTTTAGAGTACCGCCTTGAAGTCAAAACCAATTTTGAGAATTTATATTACCTAATAACAATCAGAGAAATTAGAGATGAAGAAACAATTCTTAATCTATTGGCTGATTACATACCACTATTTAAATCAGCTACAATAGAAGTCCTTCAAAAGTGTAAAATAAACATAGCCCACCACTTATCTTTTTTATTATTTTATGATCAGTATATGGATTTCAGGCAGAAGTACCCTTTATCCAGATACACTAACCACCTGATTTCTGATTTTTATAGTATTTCATCTGAATTTTGGGATGTGTTGGATATAATTTTTGCCTCTAGCTATAGTGCTGCATTAGCGGGATGCAATAATGACGAGAACTCTGAATTTGTAACAGAAAGAATTCTAAACTGGTTATTGTACGCCCCAAATTCAATTTCTGAATTGATACGAAACAACGGCTTTTCAAAAGAGGAATCAATATCAATCGTATCTCATAATTATGTAGAATTCTCGAATGTAGTCATAAGAGAATTTGGGACTCAAATAGGCTACATTACTGGATTGACTGGTCTTAACAAGCCCGACTCAGCTGAACACTTGCCCGAAAAATGGCTTGATGCTCTCAGGGAAAAGATATTGCTAAATCTTAATGAAAAACTACAATTATTTGAATAGAATAGTAATTATAAGTAAATGACAAGAAAAGGTAGAAAATTTGAAATTTTGATTGAGACGCTTGAAAAACATGCTCTAAATAAAGAAGGTACCATCATCTCTCCGGGGTATCTTACCGACCAAGTGACTCGTCAATTAAGGGAAGTGGACGTTCTGATTGCAAGTAGAGTTGGCACCTCAAATATTTCAATTATTCTTGAGTGCAGAGACAGGAAAGCTAAACAAGATACTACGTGGATAGAACAGTTAAATTCAAAACTGAAAGACTTAAAGGCAGATAAGTTAATTGCCGTTTCATCTTCAGGATTTAGTAAACCAGCATTGGAAAAAGCTGAACGATATGGAATAGAAACTAGGACTTTTAGTGAAATTGATAAAACTATAATCGAGTCTTGGTGGCAAGTGAACCACGTTGATTTTATTAGCAAGCAGTTTAGAATAATTCATTTTCACCCTCATCTTGAAGACCAAGATTTTTTCAAAAAGTTTAGAGTACCTGCCAATCCTGAAGAAAAGTACATTTTGGATAAATCTGAAAATCGTTTGTTAAGTATGACAGAATTATTCAGAGAGAACTGCAATCAGATAATATCTTTATGGGGCGGTCTTATTCCAAACGGAAAAGCTTCTCGGGATCGAATTAATATCGACTGTAATATTCCAGAAAGAGTATTACAATTTATTTTTAATGAAAAAAGAAGCAAAATATTAAAAATTGAAATTGTTGCCGATTTATTTATAGTTGGCGAAAAAATTCCATTGAGCAAAGTATCCAGTTATACTTCTCCGGATTCCACAATATCGCATGTAATCGAATACGATGGATTTCCAATTAAGGATAAAAGTATGTTTCGAATAATTAGGAGTGAAGACGGAACAGCAACTGTATCCCTACGGTCAGAATAAATTTATTGAAATTACATTTCTTGAAATATATTTACCATATATGTAATTTTTGATCTATCTTTACGTTCTATTAAACACATTCTATTGAGTGCATATAATTTCATTTAAAAAACTGAAAGACTATTTTTCTAAGGAAACTAATGCCAAAGTGGCCTTGCAAGATTGGCACAAAAGAACAAAGAAGTCTGATTGGAAAAGTTTTGCTGATTTGAAAAATGCATTCAATTCAGCTGACAATGTTGGAAATAATAGATATGTATTCAATATTAAAGGAAACCATTATAGAATAGTTGCCATAGTTCTGTTTCAAGTAGGAAGAGTTTATATAAGGTGGGTTGGCAACCACAAAGATTACAATAGAATAAAGAATATCGATAAGTTATAAGATTATGGGAAAATCAATAACGCACAAAGCGTATATTAAAGCGAATCTTCGCCTGGAAGAACTGCTTAAAGAGGTTGGGAATGATATGCCCGAAGATTCTCCTCAAATGGTAGAACTTTTGGAAGTAAGCGATATCATTGAACAATACGAAGAAATCCATTTTCCAATTGGTTTACCTACTTTACAAGAAATGATAGAATTGCGTATGTTCGAAATGGGTCTTAAAAGAAAAGATTTAGCCACGCTTTTGAATACAAGCGCATCAAGAATAAGCGATTATCTGAATGGTAAAAGAGAGATTACTTTAAATGTTGCCAAAGCCTTGCATCAAAAATTAAATATTGATAGCGATATTATTCTTCAATAAAGACAGCGCGGAAAGCATGATACTATCAAAAGAAAGCAAAAGGTTTCACCTATTTTCCACCTCGAACGCCCCCACCCTACTATTTACGGGGATAAAAAGATATTGTATCGGGAAGTAAAGCCCAAATACCGATCGTCTACCAAGGTTGACCCTCAACTGTAGGCAAAACGCTGTGAAGTTATATACTTTGCAGCATTACCTAGTTTTATCCGTGTATCCTTTCTTCTTTTCGTAATTTTTATTACTTTAACTTCATATTTACCAAGCTCCTGTAAGCGTTTGTCCAAATCTATATTTTAACGTATTTGTGGGCAAAGCCAATAAAAGGGGTGTAATAACCTACTTCGATAAGCATTAAATCATGGTGCTCAGAATTAAGTGCAATATAATGGCCGCATTAGTCGCGACCTCTTGTTTATACAATACATGATCTGTTAGAATTTCTATTATTTTTTTCAACAATATTAAAGCAACGCGGGGCTATTACCAATGTTAAATGGATCGTGGGCCAATGTTTTGGTAAAAATAGTAAACAACCTCGGGGCAAGCCAGTCTGCCGACAATGGCAGGCCCACGAGGCTTTGAAAGGTCATTCAGGTTTGCTTTCGACGCCCGCCTGAATGGATACGGGCAGGCAGGTTTAAATCTCGATTTTCGAGTAAAAGAATTCAATAAATCCGAACTCTCTACAAATTGTACTTATTGTGAAGGTTTATTTGTGATACGCAATTTTTACTAACTACCTTGAAAGTTTAAATAATTGGGAAAAAGCGTAATTACATATGGGTCTATTAAACAAAATATTAGGAAACGCGAGTGAGGTCTCATCCGAAAAACTCAACCAAAAATACGCTAGATTACTAATCAACGATGAGCAGATAGAACTCGGATTTACCTTGTTCAGGGATGTATTTATGTTCACTAATAAAAGGTTGATTTTAGTTGATATTCAAGGCCTTACGGGAAGCAAAATAGAATATAAATCTCTACCCTATAAAAACATCTCTCGCTTCTCCTTGGAAACATCCGGAACATTCGATTTAGATGCAGAGCTAAAGATTTGGATTTCCAGTGAGGATACACCTAGTGTAAGTAAGAAATTCAATAAAAGCATAGATGTGTATGAAGTACAAAAATATTTAGCCACTAAAGTAATGTAACCAATAGTTATTAAAGCCATAATAAAGTAACACTATCTTAGCCATATAAGTGGTTTATCATCAATAATTTTAGGCTTCCCTGATTAGAACGGTTTTTGTTTTCCAATACTTCATTAAGGTGACCTCATCCCATTGATAATGGCCGTGACGGAATTTTTTACTAACTTATGCAATAGTCACCCAAGTTGGGAATAATCAATCCAAGGCGCTATATATCTTTAGGAAGTATTCCCAAAAGGCACAATCATTATGATTCTTGTGGACATTAAGGTCAAATGAATTTATAATGAAAATTAGGACGGACATTATTGATAAAATAAATGTGATGCAAAACACATGAATTTCCAGAACCACTTTAAGAAAATTCTGATATATGTCATTTATAAGTTACCCATATACCTTATACCTGTTCTAGGGTTTGGTCAGGACATGGATAATGAAGATGATGTAAAGCAAATAATTGGGTATCCACTTAATGGTATTGAGCTTCGTCTGGACGGGATTGTGGATGAAGAAATTTGGACTACTATTCCGGGTAATGGCAATTTCTTAATGCAAGAACCCAAAGAAGGGGCTAAACCAACAGAGCAAACGGAAATACGAATTGCCTTTGATAGCCAAAATATTTATATCGCAGTTGTTTGTTATGATAGTAGTCCTTCCGATATAAAGACTTTTCAAAAGAAAAGGGACGCATCCCTAGAGACAGATGATCGTTTCAGATGGATTTTTGATACATTCATGGACAAGCGAAGTGCCTATTTTTTCGAAATAAATCCCTTGGGATTACGCGGAGATGGTCTCATTTCTTCAGGCCAGGGTCAAACCTTGAACAAAGACTGGGATGGTATATGGAATGCATGGACTTATATAGGCGATTTTGGTTGGTCTGCAGAAATCAAAATCCCTTTTCGCAGCATAAACTTTGATCCGAAAAGCGATGTTTGGGGAATTAATTTTCAAAGAACCATACGTCGTAAAAACGAAGAACAATTATGGACAGGTCATCGCCGTAACCAGGGATTGTTACGACCGCAGAATGCCGGTATTCTTACGGGGCTAGTTGGTCATTCGCAGGGATTAGGTTTGGAAATTATCCCTTATGGCATTACCCAATCCAGCAAAGTATATGATGAGGAGAAGGCTGAGTACAGCAGTGCTTCTTCCATGGACCTTGGGTTTGACCTTAATTACAATATTACATCCCAATTGAAAGCATCTATAACCTACAATACTGATTTTGCACAGACCGAGGTGGACAATCGACAAATAAATCTTACTCGTTTTCCTTTGCGATTCCCTGAGAAAAGAGATTTTTTTCTTGAGGGATCCTCAATTTTGGAATTTGCGCCATCAAGTAATGTAGACCCTTATTTTAGTCGCAGAATCGGACTGGTGAACGGGATACCTATTCCTATTAAGTATGGAGGTCGTCTTATAGGAAATATAGGCAAGAGCAACATTGCACTATTGCATGTACGTACAGGAAGGGAAGGAGAACTGAATCCAGAAAATTTTTCAGTGGCCAGATATAGAAGAAATTTTTGGAAGGAGAGTTCTATCGGCCTAATATATACCCATAGAAGCACCGAAGACGATATATTATTTGGTAACCCAATTCAAGATAGAAATACATGGGGTACCGATCTAAACTTAAGTACTTCAGAATTTCTAGGAGATAACACACTACAGTTCTCAGCCTTTTTTGTTGCGCACAACCCCGCTTTACCCTCGGATGATTCCACCTCCATATCTGATAGATCAGTCCGGGGGGTTCGTTTTAATTTTCCCAACCAACCCTGGTCTGCTTGGGTTTCATATAGGGAATTTGGAGATGAGTATGATCCAGCAATCGGGTTTAACCAACGTAACGGTTTTAAAAGGTTGCAACCGGCAATTAACTATGCTCCCCTATTTGAAAAGAGTCAGTTTATAAGAGAAATAGAATGGGGCGTTTATTATGAGTATCTCACTTCATTGGAAAATAAACTTCTTACCGAAAATCTTCGGTTTAACTTAGGAACGATCAGATTTGAATCTGGTGATAATTTAGGTGTTGAAGTCTCTAGGGGCTTTGAATTCCTTAATGAAGACTTTGATATTCTTGGTGACAGTACGGTTATTGTAGCTCCAGGGAAATACGTTAATTGGGGTTACGAATTGCAGGCATCTTCTGCATCCTTTCGCAAGGTATCCGGATCAATTGGTTATGAAGCCGGAGGATTTTGGACCGGAAATATTAGAAGGCTGGTTATGGGCCTAACCATTCGCCCAGCACTTGGTATTAATCTAAGCAGTGGGTACACGCATGCCCAAGTAAGTGCTGAAAACAGTGGATTTAGCACTAATTTATTCCAGGTAGATCTTGGGCTTGATTTTACACCCGATATTTCACTTTCGTCCAACATTCAATTTGATGATATAAGCGACATCCTTGGGACCAATACCCGTTTTAGATGGATAATTACTCCTGGTACCGACATTTTTTTTGTGTACAACCACAATTGGCTAAACAACCCAACATTGAATAGAAGACTTTTTACAACACAACAGGGAGCGGCGATGAAGGCGGTTTACACCTATCGCTTTTAGGTAGGTAATGGTTTTACAGACTGTTGAAAATAAAATAACCAAGACATTTATATTCTAAGGGAAAAACTTGGATGAAAGTACAAAATGCTATTGTATATTTTTTTTGATAGGGAAACGAAAGGAGGGGTATAAGGACCGTCTGTCGTAATTGTATTTCATTAAATATTGCTAATTCCTGTGGATTTACAGTGCCTTTATGTAATTTAATCGTATATGGCAATGATTTAAGCTTCTAATGTTTTCTATATAGTACCGCATAATTCTAAACCAACATAAAATCAATGGATTTACAGGAAAAAACCGAATCATAATTATTAAATCATTACAAACAAAGCAGCTACAATTTGAATCTTGTAGGAGATAACTTAACTCTTAGTTAAAGACTTTAAAATAATTAGCTCCATATTATTTCTAGCAATAAGATAACATGTTCCTTCATTTTTAATAGCAATTTTCTTAATACCCTTTACCACTCCAGAAATATGTACACCACTTTCCAAAGGTGACATGGTTTTAAATTCACCGTTTCCCATTCCTGAAAATACTCCCCCATAACTACCATCGTTTCGTGGGGTTTCAACTTCAGATTCATATAGATTACCGGCCACTAATACATCCAAAATGCCATCATTATTAAAATCATCTATAGCAATGGCGTTTACCGAGGATGTTTGGGCATAATGGGGCAAAGGCCTCTGTAAAAAAATTCCTGAATCATTTATGAAAACTGAATTTGCGAATGTTACGACTTCATATTTCAGGGCTGTCTCCAATATTTCTGGAGAATACACTTCAGTAAGACTAGCCTTAGAAAAGGTGGTGTAATTTGGAAACTTCTTTTTTAGCGATGGTATTTGCTGAGCAGAACACTCACGACCTCTTAGTGGATAAAGTTTGTTATTGTTATAATATCCCAGTACAATATCCAATTGCCCATTGGCATCAAAATCATTGGCGTATATTTTGAATGGTTCTGCTCTAGAGGCTTTGTATTTGTAGTTTAGCCCAAGATTGCCGGCAACTATATCCAGATCGCCATCATTGTCCAAGTCAACTACTTTTACGGTATTCCACCAGCCCACAAAATCTGTTAAACCAAACGATGAACTTTTATCCAAAAATTGACCGCGAGTATTTATGAATATTTTTGGAGCCATCCATTCACCAACAATTATCAAATCTGGCCAACCATCCTTATTTATATCCATCCATTCTGCGTCCGTAACCATTCCTATTTTATTAAGCTCAGCTCCTATGTCATCCGTAACATCTTTAAATAGTACTACTCCATTCTTACTATCATTTCTGAGCAAATAACTATTTACGGGCATTGGATATTTTCCTGGAATTTGTCTTCCCCCAATAAATAGATCCAAATCTCCATCTTTATCAAAATCTATTGTTTTAACCGCTGAGCTACTGGTATATATTTTTGGTAAAGCTTCCTTATCCCTTTTAAATTTACCGAAGCCATCGTTAATATACAGTCGGTCCAAATATACCGCATCACCATCTGGGCTTTCGTTGCCACCACTTGCTACATATAGATCTTTATAACCATCGCCATTTACATCTAAGAAAGTTGCTGAAACATCTTCAAAAGCTGCATCTGATTTCCAAACCTCTTCAGATTGCGAATTAAAGCTGCCCTGTTCACTTTGTATATAGAGTATAGCCGTCTCGTTCTTGGCAGCGCCAATAAAAAAATCTTCCAATCCATCGCCATTTACATCAGCTACGGCTAGCGCAGGACCTTGTTGGGACATTTTATGTGGTAAAAGAACTTCTCTTTTAAAATCATCGAAGTCATTTTCCTTATGGGTATAATTTGGTACTAGTTTTGGCGTAAGGCCGACAAAAAGGAGATCGGCTTTTTCAGCCTTTTTACTTTTAGGCAGTATGCTAATTTCCTGTTGAATTTCCAGTAATTCATTTACATCGACATCATATAAGGTTTGAAGACCTCCTTTGGGCCAAAATACCTGTATAGAATCAATTTTTTGAATGTTTCCGAGCCCAAAATGTGCTATAGGTTCTACAGAAGATTCATATCCCCGCGTAGTTTGAAGTTCTATCAATTGCTTTTGCTCACCGGTATATATCCAGACTTTGGAGCCAATTCCATACTTATTATCTTCTGAACCTTTTAGTTTTAATCTCAAGTAGTTGGACCCTGTTTTATTGATGATCCTATTTTCAAATACTTGTGATTTCATATCCAAATGATTAACGACCAAATCCAAATCCCCGTCCAAATCCAAATCTGCATAGGCGGCCCCGTTCGAAAAACCTTCTATGCCCAAGCCGTAATCTGCTGTCTTCTTCTCAAATGTGAGATCTCCATTATTGGAAAAGGCAAAATTTGCTACTGGGCTAGAGGGCATTTTTTTTACCCATTGCAAATATTGTTCAGGCTTTACTTGGCCATATGCCTTTTGGATACGGAACAATGCGTTAAAGTCATTATTGTTAACATTACGCCGCATACCATTGGTTATAAACAAATCCTTATAACCGTTGTTTTGCATATCAAATAGTAATGGGCACCAACTCCAATCCGTATAGGCAATCCCTGACATCTCACCAATTTCCATAAAGCTATCTACCCCAGTGTTTAATTGTAGCGTGTTTTTCATATACTGGTGGTGCAGCCCCCTATTTACAAGATCATAAAACAAGGCTGAGTTCATAGCACTCATATTGGATTTTTGTTGTTCATTGGTGCTACCCATCATATCTAACTGAACAAGATCTATTAGGCCATCATTGTTTAAATCGGCGGCATCCGTCCCCATTCCAAAGTTGGAAGTATGCATTGTATACTTCTTAAGCTCATTCAAAAATGTTCCGTTTCCTTGGTTGATATAAAGGAAGTCACTTGAATTAAAATCATTGGAAACATATATGTCCATATTTCCATCATTATTAAAATCGGAAAAACTTATACCTAGGGTAAGTCCATAATTTAGAATTCCCGAAGTCAAGGTAACATCCGTAAATTTTCCATGATCATTAAGGTATAGCCTATCGGATTCCTCCAGGTTTGGTTGTTTCATCCGCTTTTCAAAAAACTCATTATTTTGGTTGAAACCAGATCGAGGGTAGTTGCCCACATATAAATCCAAATCCCCATCATTGTCAAAATCAAAAAATGCAGATTGAATGGTATGCCCTGGATCAGCTATGCCATACAGTTCGGCCTCTTCGGTAAAGGTATTGTTCCTATTATTGATATATAATAGATTTTTCCTTGTGTTTCCTGGTCCTGCTACACTTACGTAGATATCAAGAAAACCATCATTGTTAACATCGGCCATGGTACTTCCTGTGGTCCAGTGATTGTACACGCCTTCTACTCCGGCAGCCTCGGTAATGTCTTTAAAAGACATTCCACCTTCATTTAAATAAAGAGAATTTTTTCCCATTTGACCTGTAAAGTATATATCAGGTAGGTCGTCGTTATTAATATCGCCGATTGAAACCCCTCCTCCAAAGTATATAAATGGATAAGTTAGGTAATTGAAATTTTCCGATTCTTGAACTCTATTCAAAAAATGAATATTTGATCTATCTGCTGAAACCGCTTTAAAAGATTGTATTACTTGCTCTGGCACCATTTCATCGGCAAGTATTTTCTTATTATCCTTGCACGAGAGGACAAGGAAGAAAACACTCCAACCAAACAAATACTTCTTTACCATTAATATAATATTTTAAAGTACTTTTCTTTTTACCCCATTAAAATCATAAATGATCACTTCTTTCATTATTGGCAATAGCTTAATTTTTCTAGAAGATTGTGAGAGGTAGCTGTTACCATAATAAAATTCCAATTTTGTTTTTTCACCATTTTGAAATGTAATAAAGGCTCCGGCGTCCATTGACCCTAAAGGAATAACCTTGTTGGATTCCTTATTTTGGGCATTATTGCCATAAGCCTTAATAGTTCCTAGATTTGCTCCAGCAAGTAGAACCTGCTGATTACCCACAAAAAGATTCACCAAGCTTTTTTGATCACCATTCAAGTAAAGTCCCGAATCCATGGTAGAAACCGGTTCCAACTTTCCCTTGCCGTTCCCTCTTAATAAAATGCCATTGGACGCATCGTAGTTTCCGAAAAGGGGATCAGCAGAATTTTGGTTACCGCTGAGTAACGCATCTAGATTGCCATCACCATCGAAATCTTTAACCAACACTCCATAAACAGGGGATATCTGGCACGCAATAGGTAACTGGCTTATCTTAAAACCTTCGGCCCCCCTATTTTCCAAATAGGTCGTTGTTAATATTTTGGCATCAAGAACAAAATCATTCTTACGGTCGTGCTTTTTAAGGATTTCATCAAAATCTGCTTCAGAGAAAGATTTGTAGTTCTTGAAACGTTTTTTATAAGCGACAATTTGAGAAATAAGTGCGTCCCGTGTATGTAAGGAATATTCCTTTAATGTGCCCTTATCATCCTTTTCATAATAGGAAATGATAGGGTCTATTTTACCGTTGGCATCAAAATCATCTGCATAAACGCGAATAGGATGGTCTTTATCCGCTTTTATATAACTGTTTAAACCAAAATTCCCCAATATGTAATCTATATCACCGTCATTGTCAAAATCACCCCCGGAAATACTATTCCACCATCCTGATGAATCTTCCAATGCATTATCCTTATATGGTTCTAATGTTCCTTCTTTATTGATGAAAATTTGAATCTTGGTCCATTCGCCAACAACGATTAAATCTACCCAACCATCATTATTGAAATCTGACCAGAGGGCGTCGTTCACCATTCCAATTTCTTTTAAAAATTGGGGCGTTTCCTCTTGTAAGCTGCCATTTTTATTTATTAACAGACTACTTATGGGCGATGTGGGATATTTTCCGGGGCTTATTTTACCGCCCACAAAAAGGTCAATGTCTCCGTCCCTATCAAAATCCGCTCCTTTAACAGGACCTCCACTTGCAGTGTTTAGGGAGGCTCCTTCTTGTTTTACGAATACACCATTTTCATTTTTATAAAATCTGTCTTGACAAGCATTTTGCTGCCCCGCAAATTCACTGCCGCCACTAACAACATAAAGATCATTATCACCATCACTATCCGCATCAAAGAGGAGCATTCCCATATCCTCATATTGTTTATCCTCCTCCAAAATGTTGCTTTTTTCAAAGATCCCTGAATTCTGTGTAAATAAAGTGATCGAATTTTCAGAAGAACCACCTAATAAAATATCGTCTAATCCATCATTATTTATATCGTTTATGGCGATACTTGGTCCTTCCCGGGAATACATTTTGTAAAAAAGTGGGTCGTTGTTAAAATCGATATAATTATTTTCCTTTTGAACATAATCCAATTGCAAAGAATCTGTGATGGATTCAAATAGCGTCTTAGGTCTGAATGTTGTTGATTTTTTTCTATTGGGCTTATAAATAATGTTTAGTGTAGTATCCGGAGTTATAGCTTCCACAGTTTGAAAAGTGCCATCAGGCCAATGAATGGACACACTATCAAGCCTACTTTCCGCGCCTAATCCAAGATGGATAACATCGCTCATACTTGATAAATATCCGCGTACATTTGAATGATAATAACTCTGTTTTAGGCTTCCTTCAGAAAACAGTTCCAGACGAGCGCCAAAAGCATTTTTATTTTTTCCGGGTCCCTGAAGTTTAACTTTGAGGAAAAAGCCTTGTTTTTTTTCATTTACCTTATTATTCTCAATAGTATTGTTCTTATAAAAGAAGGAAGTATGCCCAAGATTATTAACGATTAACTCCAAATCGCCGTCGTTATCAAAATCTGCAAAAGCCGCACCATGTGAAAATGAAGGCTCATCCAAACCCCATTCTTTGGTAACGTTGACCAGGTCAAGATGCCCATTATTTTTATAGAGATAATTTGATTTTTTAATCGGATTCAATTTTTCAAGAGTTTCTTTCTGGTACGCAATACTATGTTCATTGGACCCAAAACGTAATTTCTCTTTAAGACCAAGGGAGAAATCCATGTCGGTTAAATCCTTATAATAGCCATTGGAAATAAATAAATCCAAGGTCCCGCTATTATCAAAATCTGCCCATAATGGTGCCCAGCTCCAATCTGTGGAGTACATCCCTGCAAATGTTCCCAATTCGCTAAATTGGTAATTGCCTTCATTGTTAATACCTTGGTTAATCTGTAGTGTATTTTTAACATGTTGTTGGGCATAGCCTAGATCCGCTCTATAATTGAACAGGTCATAATTAACAGGCGCTTGCATTAGTTTTCTTCGCCTATTAGATTCTGGGAGCATGTCCATAACGGTAATATCCATGAATCCATCATTATTAACATCTGCGATATCAACCCCCATCCCGTTGTAACTGGTATGCCTCAGGTAATCAAGGGCTTTTTCATCAAAACCACCATTTTTATTATTAATGTATAATAGGTCATTTGTTATAAAGTCATTAGCTACGTAAATATCTGGCCAACCATCATTATTAATATCATTTATCGCCAATCCCAAAGAGAAGCCTTCGTTGGTAATACCGGATTCTTCAGAGACATCGGTAAAGGTATTGTCCCCATTATTTCTATAAAGTATATCAACTGTATATGAATTCTGACCAGTATTCCTTGGTTTGGTCAGATTACGATCGTTCATTAACTGGGAGTTCACAATAACGAAAAGATCAAGGTCATTATCCTGGTCATAATCAAAAAATGCAGCTTGTGTGCAAATTCTTTTATCGGCTAACCCATATTTGGAAGCCTCTTCTTTAAAAACGGGAATACCATTATCAGATACCCCTTGATTGATATACAGTAAATTTGGTTCGTCCTTTCCGACGGTGCAAACAAATAAATCTTGCCATCCATCCCCATTTACATCGGCATAGGTAGAGCCACTGTTCCAAAAATTATTATCTAAATTGGAGGAAAGGGTTACATCTTCAAATAAAAGTCCTCCCTTATTTAAAAATAGTCTGGAAGAGGTATGATTCCCAGTATAAAAAATATCCTGTAAACCATCATTATTAAAATCACTCACTGTGATTCCGGCGCCATTGTAGAAATAATAATTATTCGCCAAGCTAATAGAATCCGTCTCAAAAACTTGATTTATAAAGTCAAGATTAGTTTTGTCGACTTCCAATTTGGTGAAAACTTCATTTTTCCTGTAGGTGCATGAAATTATCATACCTATTAACAAAATGAAAGTTATTATTTTTTTTACCTCTAACATTTTTTAATGATTAAAAGGAAAAAAGGCAGTTTGGTATAAATAACCAAACCACCTTTTAAAATTAAATATGATAACTAGTTTTGTGGCCAACCAGTCTGGGTAATTTCACTTGGTGGTATTGGAAATATCTCATCACCTGGTTGATATCCTCTTGTTCCAAGGAATTCCGTCCCTCTGCCACGATAAACTACATCATAAAAGCGTAGTCCTTCCATAGCGAATTCACTTCTTCTTTCTCCTAAAATAATATCCCGTAGTCCAGCCTGAGTAAGTCCTGGGTTATTCGTTTCGTTAACGGGCAATAACCCGGCACGTGTTCTAATACGATTCAGTGGCGTCAGAGCATTTTCCGAAACTCCATTCAACTCGTTTTCTGCCTCTGCTTTCAATAATAAAATATCTGCAAAGCGAATAATTTTATAATTGTAATCAAATCCATTCCCTGCAGTATTTGCAAAATCAAGACCGGTCAATTTTTTATGACCATAAAGACCTGCATTTTCAAAATGTGAACCGTCATTGGGGTCAAATACACCGTCGCCATATGGGTCACCCGGACGATATACAGTTTCCGTTAAACGGATATCACCAGCTTCAAAGTCATCTACCAACTCTTGTGTTGGGGACATCGTGGCCCAGCCTGCGTTCCCTACCTGTGGTGCAGAGTATTTAGCTATAAAATTAGAGTTCCAATCTCCGGCCGAACTCCATATATCCAGAGAAGTGTTTGATAGGGTATATTGAATCTCAAAAATAGACTCCACATTATTATTACCCCTTTCGTCAAAATTTTCGGCGAAGGTTGGGGCTAAATCATATCCTGCCTGGCTGTTAATAACCAAGTCAGCATAGGTGTTAACTTGTCCCCATTCTCCTCTTAATGAATATATACGAGCTAACATGGCATTTGCTGCACCTTTGGTGGCTCTACCCATGTTTGCGGCGTCATAAGAATCCGGAAGCATACTTGCTGCATTGTTAAAATCTTCAATTATGAAAGTCCAACAATCTTCGGCTGTTGCTCGTGGTAGCACTTCTGCATCAATAGTTGGTACGGAAGTATAAATGGGCATACCTCCAAAACCTAGTACTAAATTTGTATAGTGTAGTGCTCTTAAAAATGTTGCTTCACCTAAAAGCCTTGTTTTAAGGGCTTCGGTAAAATCCCCATCAACTTCCATTAGTGATACATTGTCCAAAACTTGATTTGCACGGTTAACACCACCCCATGCCATAGCATAGAATTCACCGATTCTGAGATTATTATCAGTTATATTAAATGTTTCGAATTCTAGATAAGCCGGACGGTCACCTGCTCCAAAACCACCTTTTACGGCGTCTCCCCCTGCAATATTTAAGATATCAGGATAATTAAAGCCATAATAATTTAAATGCTGAAAGCCATCATAAGCTGCGTTCGTGGCAGAAATTGCATCAGAGGCAGTTTTATAGAATGCAGTAGTGGTCAACTGATCCTGTGGTTCTAGATCAATGAAATCTTCGCAGCCGAGTAGTATAACTACCGCAAAGAGACTAAGAAAAATATACTTTTTCATTTTATTATTTTTTTATTATTTTTTTTTAAAATCCGATATTAACACCAATTGAAATGGTTCTTGGAATAGGATAACGACCACGATCTACACCGTTCTCTAGAGCGTTTCCAGAATTTGCGCCAACTTCAGGGTCAAGACCATATTCATAATTGTCAAACGTCAATAGGTTCTGACCACCAACGTAAATTCTTAGGTTACTAAGTTTCATTGTTTCCAAAAGATTGTTAGGTATTGAATATCCTATTTGTAAGGAACGTAATCTCAAGAAAGAACCATCTTGTATATAGTAATCTGAATTTCTATAATTACCGTTACCACTTCCTATGGCAGGAACCGTATTACTAGTTCCTTCTCCTCGCCAAGCATTTTCGTATAGTGTGGTGAATTTATTATCTGGTTTTGTAAAATCACCCGCTTGTTGTAGGATATTAGCAAAAATCTCATTGCCCTGTACTCCCTGCCAAGACATAGAAAAATCAAAATCTTTATAGTTAATGTTCGCTGTTAAACCATACGTAAAATCCGGTACTCCACTGCCTAATGCTGTCTGATCTTCAGAATTAACAATACCGTCACCATTTAAATCCTTAAACCTGAAATCTCCTGGACTCGTATTGGATGCTTGGTAATAAACTCCGTTTACAGCATCGGGGTTAAGGGCATTTATTTCTGCTTGGGTCTGAAAAACCCCATCTACTTTATACCCATAGAAGACCCCTATAGGCAATCCTTCTTGAAAACGGACAGATAAAGATTCTCCATCGCTAATAATAGGGCTACCATTGTCACTTTCAACATTGTTGTTCAAAGTAGCAAGATTGGCGTTCACCGACCAACTAAAATCATCTTTGAAGCCTTTAATTCCTAGGTCAAATTCAAGCCCTTTGTTTCTAACTATACCTGCGTTAACTGTTGGAAATTGTGGTACTCCATTTACAATAAATCCATAAGCAAAGGGTAAAGTTCCAGGTAATAGGATATCAATTTGTTGTTTGTTAAAATAATCTACACTTAAGGTCACTTTTTTATTTAACAGACTTAAATCGAAACCTATGTCAGTTTGTTCCGCAGTTTCCCAAGTTATATTTGTATTGGCTGGTTGAGCCGAAAAACTACCTGAACCCACATTACCACCAAAACCGTAACCTGCATTTGGAAAAAGAAGTGCTAAGTAATTAAAATTTCCAATTTCTTGGTTACCCAATTGGCCCCAACTAGCTCTTAATTTTAGTTCATCTATAAAGTCAACCTTAAAAAATTCCTCATCGGCTATCTGCCATCCTGCCGAAAATGCAGGGAAAACACCCCATTTATTACCTGGACCAAATTTTGAGGAACCATCACGTCTTACAGATGCGGATATAAAATATTTACTCATAAAATTATAGTTGACCCTACCTAGATAAGACATTAAAGACCAATCTACTAGATTTCCGGTTCCAATTCTTTCCGCCGCAGTACCTACAGCAATCAAATCATTTGAGGCGAAGTTTGTTGCAGAGGTGCTTTGTGATGAAAAACTTGATTTTTGTTGCGTAAAACCTACAAGAACATCAAGATTGTGGTTATCGTTAAATGATTTGTTGTAGTTTAAGGTATGTTCTGCCAACCAAATCCATTCCTTGCTGTCATAGCGTTGACCTGTAGACAGAATATCAGGGCTTCCACTACCTTTAAAGGATGGAGAAAATAGATTAGAGCCACTTGATAAATAATCACCTCCTAAATTTAATCTATAAGTAAGGTCTTCGAAAATATCATATTCAGCAAAAACATTACCTAGGAAACGGAATTGTTCAGCTTCGTAGAAACGTTCATCTGTTACGTACAGCGGTCCACCAGATCTAATGAAACTAGTACCAACATCTCCCGGCTGGCCAATACTTCCATCTTCATTTCTTGCGGGTATCACTGGAGGTTGTATTACGGCCCTACCAATTGCGGCATTAAATACACTGTTTTCCTGTGTCTGATTGTTGATAGATCTTGAAACCGAAAAATTATTTCCGATTCTAAAACGCTTGCTTACGTCATGAGATGTATTGACACGTAAAGAGAGTCTCTCAAATGCAGAACCTCTAATAATACCCCCTTGGTCCAAATATCCTAATGATAGCGAGTATTTAGATACTTCATTTCCACCATTTACATTTAAGTTCATGTTTTGAATAGTGGCTGACTGAAATATTTCATCTATATAATTTGTATTTGCAGGATTAGTAAAATTAGGAGCTGCCCCTGAAAATTCAGTAATATACTGTTGATAAGTTGGCCCGTCCAAAATATCGAAATTCTTCTCTTTACTCTGCATCCCAATGGAATAATCCAAATTCAATTTTGGTACACCTGCCTTCCCCTTCTTGGTAGTGATAATAACTACCCCGTTTGCAGCTCTAGAACCATAGATGGCACCTGAGGCCGCATCCTTTAGAATTTCTATGGACTCAATATCATTGGGGTTAAGCGTATTAAGCGGACTTGGAGGGGTACCACCACCGCCACCGGAATTACTATTAAATACAGGTATTCCGTCAATTACATATAATGGCTCACTGTTTCCTGGGGTTCCAATACCCCTTACCCTAATAGAAGTTGATCCCCCTGGCGCACCAGAATTCTGGGAAACTTGAACACCAGCAACCCTACCCGCCATCGCCTGATCAAAACCAGTAATGGTCTGTTGGGTGATAGCATCTGAGGAGATAGAACTAATAGCTCCTGTTACCTCTCTTTTCCTTTGAGTACCATACCCTACAACGACAACTTCTTCCAATCCAGCTGCACTTTCTTCTAAAATAATAGTAAGGTCGGACTGCCCGTCTACCGAAATTTCCTTTGTGGAATAGCCTATATAGGAAATCTCAAGAACGGCATTTTTTTCGATTAATTCCAGGGAGAAATTACCATCAAAATCTGCTGTTACACCGTTGGTTGTCCCTTTTTCAACAACGTTGGCACCTGGCAACGGTATTCCGTTGACATCTTTAACACTCCCATTGATAGTTGTCTGCTGCTTGAGCACCCCAAAAGGGATACTCTTCATATGTTTAATGTTGTTCTGAAGTTGCTGGGTAAGTACAATTTGTCTATTGTCCAACACCTCATACTTCACAGTTGTTTCCTTAAAAAGCTGATTTAGAATATCATAAATATTTTCTTTGGTGACATGAATAGAAACTTTCCTATTAATATCCACTTCTTTGTTTTTGTACAAAAACCTAAAATCACTTTTACCTTCTATTTCCTTAAATACATCTCCTATACTTATCTGATCGTGATTAAGAGTGATCTTGGTATTTTGAGAGTAAGAATTAGCTTGAATCTTAAAAAGTGAAACTATAAGCAATATGGTAGTCAGTTTCATTTTGAGGGACATTTTGAAAGGAAGAGGACTAGGCCACCCCCTAAAACGGATATTTTTCATATTTTTGTTTGGTTAATCGGTTTAACAATAGTCTACGTTAAATCACATTATCTCAATTCGGGGGATGGTCGGACATTCCCCGTTTTATGTGATATAACAATATTTAAATTAGAATTGTCGTCTAATTCATAGGCAGTCGTTTTTAGTTTATAGTGATAACTCTGTTTTCGCTCATGGTATAGCTGTAAGGAGTGTTTTTGGAAATATAGCTCATTATTTTTTCTATGTTTTCAATTTCAACATCAAAAGTGGCCGTAAAAATTTCATTATTGAGCATTGGATTCTTATTAAGAATAGTGCAGTTGTAACTCCTCTCCAACCTTTTAACAATGTCTTTAAAAGCTACTTCCCTAAATATCAACTGGCCGTTCATCCAAGCAATGGCTGATGTGATGTCTGCTTTTTCAACTACCATGTTTTTTTCAGCCTTATCCCAAATGGCTTCTTGTTCTGGCTGTAGAAAAACTTCTGTATTATGTTCTGGATTATTACCTAGAAGTTGAACTGACCCCTCCACCAAAACAGTACGCATTGCCTCGTCCTCTTTATAAGCCGAAACATTAAACTGGGTTCCCAATACTTTCACATCAATATTCTCGGCTTTCACAATAAATGGGTCATTATTCTTTTTAACATCAAAATAAGCCTCTCCAGAAAGAAAAACAGTCCGATCGGTACCTGAAATAAATTTAACCGGGAATTTCATACTAGAACCAGAATTCAAAAACACCTTGGTACCATCAGATAGGGTTACTTGAAACTTTTTTCCGTAGGGTATCTTGAGGGTATTGTATACTAATTCGGAAAGCTCGGTATCCTCATATTGAATTCCCTGCTTACTTTGTTTCCCTATAACTTGCCCATTATCCGAAACTATATCTTGTGTAGCTTCTTCCTTCAAAATAACAGATCGCCCATTATCCAGTTCCAAAGTTATGGTTTGATCATCCGTGGAAGGCAATGCTGTTACGGAGTCTGATCTTTCTTTTTGAAATATAAATATTGCCCCTACTGCCAGAACCAATATGGCAGCATACTTAGCAATCCCAAAAGTACGTTTTCTCTTATTCCTCCTTTTATCTTTTTGGATTTTATTTAGTAAAATATTTTTTACTTCTTCCGTATTATATGTGTTCAATTTGTAATCTATTGAATAATTAATTTTAGCGTACTCCTTAAAAACATCACTATTACCTGGCTGTTCCAACCAAGAAATCAACTCATCCAATTCATTATTATTGATTGAATGGTTAAGATATTTCACTATTAAACTATCAGCACGATTGGACTTCATATCATGTTAAATCTATAATTAATACGGAGCCATTTTATCATTCCCCTATTTTTTATCAAAAAAAAATCACATATTTGAATAAATCTTTATTTAATAGCGAGAAGGGATGTTGGATTTTAGTGTTAATTCGATTTTGATGGGTCAATTGGAGAAAGGCAATGAAAAGGCTTTTTCCTTTTTAGTGGAAAACTATAACCAGAGATTATGTGTTTATGCCAACAGTTTGGTGAATGACCCCGTAAAGGCACAAGATATAGTTCAGAATGTTTTTATAAAAACATGGGAAAAACGAGAGACCCTAAGGCATAATCTTTCTATAAAGGGGTTTCTATACCGAGCTGTCCACAATGAGTTCATTGACCAATACAGAAGTGCCAAATCCTTAATGGCATTGGAGAAATTATATATGGATACCCTAGTGAAATTTGAGATGGAACCGGAGCAACAAGGAACCGAAGAAATAATGGAAAGGGTAATGTTTGCCATAAATGACCTTCCTCCCAAATGCCAACAAATATTTCTTATGAGCAAAAAAGAAGGATTGGACAATATTGAAATAGCAGAATATTTGGAAATATCACGTAAAACTGTAGAAAACCAAATAACCAAGGCTTTTACCATTCTTAGGGAAAAACTTGGAAAAAAGTACAAGACCGTTTTGATGGTTATATTTGGTGTTAATACCAAAAATGTAGTCTAAGATATTAAACCAAATAATATCTAATAACCCACGGCTACTTAGTGGAAATAAATTGGCCGTTACTTTATGCTTCTTATTCGCCATATAATGTTACTTACACTATCTTAAAATTGACCGTTGACCCTGGAGGTTTAAATATGTCCATATAATTTTGTCCCGTCAGCCCTGAACGATATCCAATTTAAGTTGTTATTGGCTCAAAAATCATAGAAAAAATGAGCCGATTAATTATTTTAATCGGCTCAAATCATAATAATGTGTAGAATTCAAAAGAAAAAGAAAACTTATGCGTTGTCAGGGAAATTAATAGACCGGTCTAAGAACATTCAAATACAATTCTGAATTTTTGACCCAATGCTAATTTCCGTATACTTTCTGCACCTTTTTGTACCTCATTTTACACTTTACCCAATAAATACGGGGTTTTAATATTTCTGTATCGGAAAGTAAAACAAAAAAGGAACTACAGTTTCTCAAAGTTCTTTTTATTAACCCTCATTTTAGGTTTGAACGATCGTTTATTTGCATTAATTTATAAATCTAAGCACCATTCCATGTTGATAATGTTATTAACATATATAATACTCTTTTTTATAAAAAAGAGTATATTCTCTTCAAATTTGAATGAATTATTACACTTTACCATTCACATTGCTATGAATGATATTTTTTAAAAAAAGAAAAAGAGGACTGAGTTTGTACCCTTATTCAAGTGGAATTCTTTTTCTGTTGCACCGAAAATCAATTTCACTGTATTTTCCTCTTGTGAACGTATAGTTAGATTTATCGGTCGGTTATTCGCCCATTCCATATCGATTTCATAGCCACCCCTTGCGCGAATGCCCTTCACTGTGCCGTGGTCCCATTCATCTGGTAATGCGGGCAACAATCTTATTTCTTGCTCACCCGATTGTATCAGCATCTCTATGACAGCCGCTGCGCCACCAAAATTACCATCTATTTGAAATGGCGGATGTGCATCTAAAAGGTTAGGATACGTTCCTCCGCCACCGTCATATTTGAAGGTGAGGCCACTTGGTTTAACAGGTTTCAGTAATTCTCGATACATTTTATAAGCCCTATTGCCATTCCATAAACGAGTCCACAGGTTAATTCGCCAACCTTTTGACCAACCTGTTGTATCATCTCCCTTAATTTCAAGTGCTTTTTCAACTGCTCTGGCAAGCTCTGGTGTTTTCTGAGGATTGATGTGGTGGCCAGGATGCAGACCAATTAGATGTGATTGATGTCGGTGCTTTGGATCTGCATCTTCCCAGTCGTAATACCACTCTTGTAAACTCCCGTCTTTACCAATTTTATATGGATATAGCTTTGCTCTTACAGAATTGAGACGTTCCTTAAATTCTGGGTCCACATCTAACACCTCTGTAGCCTTAATGGTTTGGTCGAATAATTCCTTAATAATTGCTAGGTCTGAGGTAGCGCCGTAAAAAGTAGCACCAATATAGCCGTCCGGTTTTTTAAACAGGTTTTCTGGCGAAGTGGAGGGAGAGGTAATATAATAACCATCCTTGTCTTGCACCATCCATTCTAAACAAAATTTTGCCGCATCTTTCATTAGAGGGTAACCCTTTTCCCTTAGAAACTCCTCATCCATAGTATAGATATAATGTTCCCAAAGGTGGGTGCTTAACCAAGCACCTGCCATATTCCAGTTGGCCCATACTGGGTCTCCTTTACCAAAACCTCCAACTGGATTGGTCATTGCCCAAATATCAGTATTGTGACTGGCGGTCCATCCGTTTACACCGTAAAATGTCTTTGCTGTAATAGCACCGGTTTGCGCCAGGTTTTTAATAAAGCCCATAAGGGGCATGTGCATTTCGGAAAGGTTACCACTTTCTGCCAACCAATAATTTTCTTGTGTATTTATATTAATCGTATAATTACTGCTCCAAGGTGGTCTTACATGTTGGTTCCAAATACCCTGCAAATTTGCGGGTACTTCCTTGGTCCTAGAGCTGGAGATTAATAGGTACCTTCCAAATTGAAAATAAAGCACTTCTAAATTTTTATCCTCGGCACCCCCGGCATATCTGATTAGACGTTCATCAGTAGTTATGTCTGGGGCCATGGTTTCGCCAAGCGTTAAGCTTAATCTATTAAAAAAAGATTGATAGTCCGCTATATGCGCATTTTTTAGAACTTCATAATTTTTATTTGATGCTTGTTGTAATTGGCTGGCAGCCAAACTGGCATTGTCCTTTCCTTCTGTGGCTGGGTTTTTATCAAATCCGTTAAAACTCGTTTCAATACTCATTAGCACAGTTGCCTTACTACCTTTTGAAAGTGACAGGACATTTTTACTGATTTTTACGGTGCCATCAGTTTCAGTAATCTGAATACGCACTGTAAACCGTGTTCCCCTAGTTTCGTCGAATAACACGGGATCTGGAACATCATTGTAAATAGGTTCTGCATGATAGGGTGCATACCCGTTAATAACAAGGGTTTTGCCATCGTTTGAAATTTGATATTTCATTTCACTTTTAAACTCAATCTTAAAGTTTAAAGACGAATCCTCAGAACTGGTGTAATGCATTACCATAACCTTATCTGGGTTTGAAACAAAGTATTCTCGTTCGTAATCTGAATTCCCTACGCTATATTTGGTTGTAGCGGTCGCGTTGCTGAGATCTAAGGACCGTCTATAATTTTGTGCATTTTTAGAATGTTTGAAATTAACGAACATGGTTCCGATGGGGGCGTAAGACTGAGAAAAAGAGCCTTGTACTTTTTTATAGACCTCGTTGGCTAATTCATAATCTTCGTTATTTAAGGCTTCCCTAATTTCGGGAATATTTTTATAAGCCTTAGGGCTCATCATGGTCTGTACAGGCTCTCCTGACCAAAAAGTGGCGTCATTTAAATATATCTTATCAGAAGAAATCCCTCCAAAAACAGATGCTCCCATTTTGCCGTTCCCAAGAACCAAGCTTTCTTCAAAATATTGCGCTGGCTCATCGTACCAGAGGAGGTGACTGGACTGTGAATAGCCTGAGATTTTGAAAAACAAGGTAATTAAGATAAATATTTGAATTCCTCATATTGGCGATTAAATTGTTTCATTATAATATATTTAGATGCTGATAAATTTATAGAATCAGCTAGCTTATATTATAGTTTCTACTCTACTAGGTAACGTTCTTCAATACCCTTTTCATGAACTCTGAATATCAATACTTTGGCGCCATTTTTCTCTGTGTAAGGCGAATGGATTTTTCGATACGGAACAATAAATGTATCACCTTTCGAATACTTAGTTTCCTTTTGACCTTCCTGCCAAAGACACAGTGATCCTTCAAGCACATGTACAAATTCTTCGCCAGGATGCCAATGTTTGGGTAATATTGTGTTTGGAGGGAATTCTACTTTACTTAGAATAACTTCTTTATCCTTTGAATTTTCTAATGAAGAAGAAAGTAAATTATTGAAAATCATACCCGTTATTTTTAAAATCTTTAAAAAAGAAATTGAAAACTATTTATTTCTCAGCAAAATTAAATTTTTAATTAGCTATTGTCCACACTAATTATTTTAAATACTAATACTTTTTTTGCTAATAATCGCTTATTTTTACATTTTTAAGTATTATTTAGAGCAAAACATTTCGAACACTCGCATTTGTTCATATTATATGAAATTAATAAAAAATACATTTAGAAATTTTCCTGCCGAATAGGGTTTATAGATTCTCCACGCACTTTTATATAATAAACTATAGACCCTTACTAGAACTTCCTTCACAATAGACGCATATTAAGCAATAGTGGCGTACACAAAACTGGTGCATAGGTACAAAGACGTATAGAACAAAGGCTTTAGGGCCTTCAATACTATTGCAAATACGATATCGCTCAATTATAGGTCGATCCTGAACTATTTTATAATCAGGAGTACAAATGTATGGGCAGAATCCTTCAACGCAAAAATAAAAGCTTTTAGGGCCCAGTTCAGAGGGGTGAAGAAAGTGGAGTTTTCCTTTACAGCTTAACCGCAATTATTGCATAAACACAAAAATTGGTATTAATATTATTTGTGATATTTCTAAACCCTCAGCTTTGTTTATCAGGTGGAATGGAGTAATGCTTAATTTCAAATTATTCTTTCATTTTACTCAAGTGGTTATAATTGTTTTTTTAATTACGAAAATAACCAGCCATGAGCTAAACAAACCTACCTCGCCGGCAAGCGGGAAAAAAGATCCTTCTTCACTATGTGGTCCCTAAAATCTTGGGATTTTGAGGACCGATGCCATGGCCTAAATTATCTCCAAGGCTTCAATAATTCTTTACGACTATGCCATCTCCATCACGGAAGAAGACCGACCAAACAAAAGCCTTTGCAGGCAATGTTCAACAGTCCTGAATTAGGCACTACTATTTGTCGGTACTATGTAGGTTTACGGAACAAAGGAACGGCCTATTTTCACTTTCGTCCAACATTCAATTTGATGATATAAGCGACATTCTTGGGACCAATACCCGTTTTAGATGGATAATTACCCCTGGTACAGACATTTTTTTTGTGTACAACCACAACTGGCTAAACAACCCAACATTGAATAGAAGGCTTTTTACAACACAACAGGGGGCGGCGATGAAGGCGGTTTATACCTATCGTTTTTAGGTAAGTAATGGTTTTACAGACTGTTGAAAATCAAATAACCCAGACATTTATATTCTAAGGGAAAAACTTGAATGAAATTACGAAATGCTATTGTATGTTATTTCTGATTGCGTAACGAAAAGAGGGGTATAAGGACCGTCTGTCGTAATTATATTTCATTAAATATTGCTAATTTTCCATTACTATCGCCCCGTTTTGCATTCCATTTTAAGTCTAAACTCCTAATCATGGATACAAAATTTTGTCTTCAACAAACAAAAAAAAGGAACAATAGTTTCCCATTGTTCCTTTTGCAACTAAACTAACTCAACTCAAATTGTTATACTAAGGAACAAGGCCCTCTACTATTTTTTGTCTTTTAACTGTGTACATCCAAAACAGAATTGTAACACACAGCGTAATGGATGCTCCCCCTAAATATGCCAGATTATTGGCCAATTTAAATCCTTCGGGAGCAATTAAGATGTAGGTGCTACAGACCATGGTCATAAAAATCGCAGGTAAAAGGGTTACCCAATAGACCTTATTATTAAACATAAGATAGGCTGTAATTGTCCATAGTACAACAGTAGCCAAGGTCTGGTTGCTCCATGCAAAATAGCGCCATATTATGCCAAAATCGATCTGGGTAAGCGCAAAGGCGATCACAAACAACGGTAAGCTCAGGTAAAGCCTATTTTTGATCTTCTTTTGATCCGTTTTAAATACGTCTGCTAGAATCAATCTGGCCGACCTAAAAGCCGTATCTCCAGAAGTAATAGGTGCGGCTACGATACCCAACAAGGCCAAAACCCCTCCTATGCTGCCCAACATGTTTAGCGATATTTCATTGGCAGCCCAAGCAGCATTATTGTTATTGGCCAACATAGCACCATTTAGTAATTCTACATTGCCAAAAAAGGTCATTGCCGCTGCAGCCCAGATCATGGCTACAATACCTTCGGTTATCATAGTACCGTAAAAAATCTTTCTTCCCAATGTTTCATTTTTCATACAACGCGCCATTAAAGGGGATTGCGTGGCATGGAATCCTGATATGGCTCCGCATGCAATGGTTACGAACAGTATTGGGAATAATGGTGTTTCAGTTGGACTGGTGGTCATATTCCTTAAATTGGCCGGTACAATTTCCGGGATATGGTAGTCCCCAAATAATAGTGCAAAAAGTAGCCCAATCGCCATCAAAAGCATGGCCATACCAAAAACGGGATAGAGCTTGCTTATCATTTTATCTATGGGCAAAAGCGTAGAAAGAATATAATATACCAAAATAATGCCCACCCATACCCAAAGGTTCCACATATTCCCCGTCATACCATCAATGATCTTGGCCGGTCCCATCAAGAATACCGTGCCTACAAAAATCAAAAGTATTATGGTGAAGTAGCGCATAAAATGCTTCATCTTTGGACCAAGGTAAATGCCTACTACCTCACTAATACTAAGTCCGTCGTGGCGCACAGAAAGCATGCCTGAAAAATAGTCGTGTACAGCCCCTGCAAATATGCTTCCCAGCACGATCCAAAGAAATGCGGCAGGTCCGAACATGGCACCAGCTATTGCTCCGAAAATTGGGCCAAGACCTGCAATGTTCAGAAACTGGATGAGAAAAATACGCCACGCCGGCAAGGGCATAAAATCCACATCGTCCTGTAATCTTATGGCCGGAGTGGGACGATCTTTCTCCACTCCGAATATTTTCTCCACGAATTTTCCGTAAGTGAAATAGCCTAAGATTAAAACAAATATGGAAACTATAAATGAGATCATATACGATTTATTTACTCTACTATCTGACCTTTACCAACCAGAACTCCTTTTAATTTATTATAATCCACATCTTGAACTACTGTGCTTTCATTTATTGCCAGCACTGCGGCCGCAGCGGCCGATTGTCCCAAAATCATGAACACCGGCTCCATACGGATAGAACCAAAGGCGATATGGCTAGACGATAAACAAACCGGCACCAGAAGGTTTTTACAATCTTCCTTCTTCGGGACCAATGAACCGTAGGAGATTGTATAAGGCCCATTGGTACTCACCCCTATATCCCCTTCGTTTTGGACAAAACCATCAGGCTTAATATAGCGCTGTACATTATGCGAATCCATTGTATAAGAACCCATACCTATGGGTTTAGGTGTCGGGCTTTTTTTCAACAGTTCATTTTCCGTCATCACGAAATCACCAATCATCCGTCTTGCTTCCCTAACATAGATCTGGTGTGGCCAATTGCCATTGTCCTTAAATTCATCCTTGGACAATCCCCATGTCTGCATTTCAGTCTGTATATCCTCAGGTACCCTGGGGTCATTGGCCACAAACCAAAGTAAGCCTTTTTGGTAATTTTCATGCTCCTTTATTATTTCCTTCCTTCTTTCGTAGTTTGCCTCTGGATAATCGTAGTTCATACCTATATTATCACTGCTAAATGGACCGTGATTATTGGTATCCGTTTTATGGTTCGGTATTGGATCAAATTTCACAAACCAATCTTTCCAACCATGTTCAAAAACTCGCGCCAATAGTTCATACTGTATTGGATCGTAACCTTCAGGCTTTGGAAAGGGAATCCTATTTTCAGGATGATTTGTCATACACATACGGAAACAATATGCCTGGATTTTATCGTCTCCACTGTACTTTTCCCCTGGGTGTTCTCCTGAAACCTTAGGAAGAAGGCCACTGGTAGGATCCCCAGGCACCATATATGGAGATATATCTGCCTCGAACCAGTGTTTGTGATGCAATACACCAGTTTGAACCCCGTTCCACTCCTCCCCATATACCTCCTTACCTTCACGGCCCACGTGATAACTTACGCCTGCCGCGGCCATAAGGTCTCCTTCATAAGTAGTGTCCAAGAACATTTTCCCAGAGTACTTTTTACCGGACAAGGTGGTAATAGAAACTATGTTACCATCCTTCATCTGAACCCCTTTTTCCCTATCTAACCATTCATTTCTATCTACTCGAATCTGATCTTCTGCCACCATATCCTCAAAGACCTTTTCAGCCACATGGGGCTCAAAAATCCACATTGTCCTGTTCTCACCGTCCATGGCAGGGGTTCCTTGACCTTGGTTCCCATATTCCTCTTTTTTCTGCCAGTTCCATGCTTCATTAGTGTTGTAATGTTGCCATACCCTATGATAAAATTCCCTGGCCAGACCCCCAATGACACTTTTATCACCAGTATCCGTATAGCCCAAGCCTCCTGATGACAAGCCTCCCAAATGAATATCCGGGGACACCACAATGACCGATTTTCCAGAACGCTTGGCTTCCACTGCTGCCGAAATGGCCGCCGAGGTGCCTCCGTAAATAATGATATCGGCTTCGTTATTATTTACTGGTTTATCACTATTTCCGCAACTAAATGATAGACTTGATACTAGCATGACCAGTATCAAATAACCGAGGTAACTTAATTTTTGTCTCATAGATTAATTTTTAATGAATGAATTATTTATCCCTATACTTTAACTCTAACTATTTATTTTGACGATTTACCATCGACAATTTTATCAAGTTCAATTTTCAATTCTTGTGCCTTTTCCGGCAAATTCCCAATAAGATTTTCCCCTTCTGAAATATCCTTTTCCAGATCATATAATTCCCCTGTTCCATTGTTTGCATTACTGGGCTCAATATATTTCCATTTACCCATGCGCAGGCCTTTATCCCCTCTTCCAGATTGGATAACTACTGAAGGCCTAACATCTACTTCATTACCCATAAGAACGGGTAGTAAATTATAACTATCAACTGCCTGATTATCAGGTAAATTATTATTTACCACTGAAGCTAAAGTTGCCATAATATCACTTAAAGCAAAAAATTGTTTTGAAACGGCACCTTGGGGAAAGTGCCCAGGCCATCTTGCAATAAACGGGGTTCTCACTCCCCCCTCCCAAGCAGTTTGTTTAGTTCCACGTAATTCCCCATTGGGATTATGTACCAAAGAATTATTTATTTCAATATCCATCTCACCCAAACTGTTGCTAACCTTCGAAAAATCAGCATCTCTACTAGTTTCCGTAAAAGTGGACCCATTATCACTTGCAAAGAGAACTATGGTATTTTCGGCCAACTTTAGGCTATCCAAGGTTTTCAGGAGTTTGCCAATATAAAAATCCAACTCGTGAACATAGTCTCCATATAAGCCTGCATCTGTAGATCCAATGAAATCTTTACTTGCTGCTAAAGGAATATGAGGTACATAGGGAGAGTAATACAAAAAAAATGGCTTGTTCCTATGCTCGGCAACATGCTCTTGCATAAATTGAGTGCTTTTATCGGTAATGAGCGAAAGATATTCGTCCCGAGGGATTGTTTTTAGGTGCTCCTTGTTTTGCGCGGAATCCACATTATAGTAATCGTGCTGAAGTATTCCCATAACTTTTTTACCCTCCAACACCCAACATTCACTGGCACAACTAAATCCAAGCCATTTTTCAAACCCATGGTCCATAGGACCATCACTTACGGGCTTGCCCAAATCTATATTGGCCCCATTATTTTCAGCTTTAAATTTTCCGTAACCAGCAGGCTTTTTTCCGTCCAATGTAGGAAAGGTAGTACCGAGATGCCATTTACCAAAACCTGCGGTTGTATATCCCTTTTGTTGAAGCATTTGCATTAATGTCAATTGGCCAGGTTGTATCAAAGATGGTTCATAATTAGCCATTACCCCTGATTTCTTCCAACTTCTGAAAGGGTATGTTCCCGTCATTAGGGCAAATCTAGAAGGGGAACAAACTGAAACTGGACAATAGGCATCCGTAAATCGGATACCTTCTGAAGCCAGTTTATCCAAATTAGGTGTAGGAATCAAGGAATTTTTATTGTACGATTGAAGATCACCATAGCCCAGATCATCAGCCATAATGATAACAACGTTGGGATAGGTATCTTGGGTTTCCACTTCCTTTTCCCTACACGACGCGACCAATAGGTACAATATCGCCAAACAACCAGTGGTGAAAATCCTTCTACAAACATGGTACCTAATACTATCTGGCCTTATCAGATTAAGCTTCATCGTTGCTGAAATAATCGAATTATTTAAATTCATTTCCCTACCCTTATTTTATTCTTTGACCATCTTTAAGGAGCTGCACCTTTAATTTGGAATAAGGCACATCCTGGACCGCAGTATCTCCATCTATGGCCAGTATTGCTGCAGTTGCAGCAGATTGCCCCAAGACCATAAATACAGGCTCCATACGGATGGATCCAAAGGCAATGTGCGTGGAACTTACACAGACAGGGACGATAAGATTTTGGCATTCCTCCTTTTTGGGTACCAATGCTCCATAGCTAATGGGATAGGGCTTAAAACCATGGGCCTCCACATTGCCCTCATTCTGCACATATCCATTGGCATCCACATATCGTTGTACATTATGGGAATCCATACCGTAGGCGGCCAGACCAATGCCATCCTCGGCCACTGTTAATGCCTCGCAGTTTTTCTGGGTCATAACATAATCGCTGACCATCCTCCTTGCCTCACGCACATAAAGCTGTTGCTGCCAACCATCGGCCCTTTCAAATTCGTCCTTGGTAGTACCCCATCTGGATGCCTCCTCCCTGACCTCGGCAGGTATCCTTGGATGATTGGCCAGGGTCCACATAAGTCCCATCTGGTAGTTCCTATGGTCCTCGATGATCTTTTCCCTTTCCGCATAGCTGGCCTCAGGATAATCATAGTTCCTGCCGATATAGTCGGTAGAAAAGCCGAACTTGTTGTTCGTATCCGTTTTTCTATTGGGCATACTGGAATTGATCCAGGGCAATAATGAATTGCCATAGCTGTACATCTCCCTTATGGGCCCCTTTCTGGCTTCGTAATTACGAAAAAGAAGTTCATAATTCACCTCGTCAAAATTTGCCGGTTTCTGAAAAGGTATACGATTTTCCGGGTGATCCGTAAGACACATCCTAAAACAATAGGCCTGTATTTTTTTATCGCCTTCCCCTTCGAGTCCCGGTTTTTCATTGACATTTGGCAGGAGTCCGGATGTTGGGTCCCCTTTTACAACGTATGGATCTACCCCTGGGATAAAGTTGTGGTTGAACGCATTTCTGGAAACAAATCCAGTCAAGGCTCTATTTATACTATTGGCCTGTACCCCGTTCAAGGTTTCCCCATACTCTTCGTTGCTTTCCCGGCCCACCGCATAGGAAACCCCTGCCGAGGCCATTAGGTCGCCCTCATAAGTGGCGTCCAGGAAAACCTTTCCCTTGTAGGTCTTGCCACTTTCCATGGTAATCGACTCTATTCTGCCATTTACCTTCTTAACCCCGGATTCCCTGTTCAGCCTTTCGTTGTAGACCATTTTAATTTTTTCCTTGTCCATCATGGACTTATAGACCGTAAGGGCAGCAGAGGGCTCAAAGGTCCACATGGTAGCCTCCCCTTCCTCCGTACGGGTCTGTCCACTATCCATATATTCCGATTTTTCTTCCCATTTCCAATTTTTCGGATCGTCGTAATATTTTTTGATGTTCTCATAGAACTCCCTGGAAATCCCCCCAATGGCCTGCTTGTTACCAATATCGGTCTGGCCCAGGCCTCCAGTGGTGAGTCCCCCTATTCGATTGGTCGGCTCTATGAGCACAACGGATTTGCCCATTCTACTGCTCTGTAGGGCAGCCGAAACACCCGCGGAAGTTCCACCGTATATTACAATATCATACTTCTTAGTTTGACCGTTGGTTAATTGAACCGTCAAGAGCAACATTAACAAGCTTATTATATTTTTCATTTTCTAGTTAATTAAATGATTCGTTTTTAATTTCTTTTGGATAATATTCCTTTGGATAATTTGGGCTAAAAACTATATTTTCATCCCTAATAACCAGTTTTCCATCCTTAACCCAGTCCTCGCCACGATCCGATAAATGATCCACCATTCTTTGTCTCCATTTAGCAAGAATATTTTTATACCTCGAAATGCCAGCCAAATTTTTCTTCTCCCCAGAGTCCTTTTCCAAGTCAAATAACTGTTCTTCCCCTGTAACAGAATAATAGATATACTTATACCTGTTATCCGTTAACGCGGTCCAACTATTTTCCTTCCAATAACATTGACCATGCTCCATGTCCAATACCTTACGCCACCCCTTTTTCTTGCCATTTATTAATGGCATCATACTCATACCGTCCATTTCAGACGGTATGTCAACACCAGCTACTTCCAGGAAAGTAGGTAGTATGTCCCTTAGCTCCACCAATTCTTTAATAACCTGACCACGATTTGCCTTTATCCCCAAACTCTCTGGCCACCTAATAATCATCGGTACACCAGCTGAACCCTCATAAGGATAAGATTTACGCCATAAATGATGATCCCCCATCATATCACCGTGATCGGACGATATGACTATCAAAGTATTTTCCAATACACCATTTCTTTCTAGGGAGGCGAGGACATGCCCTATCTGTTCATCCAAAAAACTAATAGCGGCCAAATAACCTTCTCTTGAATCACGAACAATACTATCGCCAAAATTACCTCTAGGAGCATTTAACTGTTCGCTTGGTGAGGGAATTTCATTAAATCCTCCATATTTCTCTTCCGACCAATTCCCTACAATAGCTTTTGGAATTTCCCTGTCTTTATAGAAATCCAACCATCTCTTGGGTGGGTCAAATGGCGGATGAGGTCTATGAAATGCGATTTTAAGAAAAAATGGTTCCTTGCTGGACTGGCTATCAATGAATTCAATAGCTTGATTGGCGGTCCAAGCCGTTGGATGTAATTCATCACTATACGGATAGATACCCGTACGATGATCGGTGGGCCCTAAACCTGTGCCATCTATTTCTAAATTTGGAGCATTTTCCTTAAACCATATGTTATAGGCGTTCTGCGGATGACCCCAACCTTCGCATAATTTGATTTCATGAAAACCATGCATGAATTTACTATTATCCAATTCGTCAGGTTTCACAATGAGGGCACCACTTCCTATAGGTTTAAAATGTAATTTCCCAGTAGCAAAAGTGTAATAACCTGCATCCCTTAACATTTGGGGCATTTCATACTTGTATTTGGTTGCAATTGGAGCATACGATAATAAACCATTCTTCCAAGGGCCCATTCCAGTTATCAAAGCAGCCCTCGCTGGCAAACAAGTTGGCGAAGCACTATAGGCTCTGGAAAACAAAGCTCCTTCATTTGCAATTCGGTCTATATTCGGCGTATAGGCTATATTATTGCCCTCTACTCCAATATAATCCGACCTTAATTGGTCAGGAAAAATACAGACTATATTGGGTTGATTTCTTTTTAGATTTTGGGAATATCCGTTAATGGAAAATATTGTTGCCCCAAAAACAAAAAGCACAATGTACTGCCAGTGCAGCGCCCCAAATATAAATGAGTTTTTGGTCATTATCTTAATTGGTAATTAGTAGTTTGGCAATTTATAATCTCATAAGGATATTACAGGCTTGGATAAAAGCCTGTAATAGTCCTTTGATATAAGCTGCAATTAATAACCAGGATTCTGATCTTGCTGACTAATTGCTGGATTGTTGTTGATTTCGTCTTCAGGAATAGGGTATAGAAGACGCTCATCAATAATAGTTTTTCCTGCCGCTGCAAAGGCTTCTTTAACTTTACCAGTACGTTTCAAATCGAACCACCTTCTTCTTTCAGTAATAAATTCATAAGCGCGCTCCTGAATTATGGCATCCCTGAAATCATTTCCACTCATTCCAGAAGGATAATCTACAGGGGAAACAGCGGTAGGATCATACCCGTAAGCCCTTCTCTTTATCATATTAAGTCGTTCCAAAGCCAAAGCTGAAGGACTACCATCTGCCATGCTGGAAGCTTCAGCATAAAACAAATAAGCCTCAGTAAATCTATAAATAGGCACACTGTACAAACTTATCCCAGATGTATTGGTTATGAACTTTTTAAACAATACAGGAGTTGTTGATGGAAGTGGAACCCAATCACCATCTGCATTTTGATATTGTGTGTACAGGTTAAAATTTTTCCTAAGGTCATTATTGTCCCAGCTATCGCCTATAAATGAATTCGTATCCGGCAACCACGCAAAAACCCCTCCTGAAGAGTAGTTATAAGGAACATTGCCGGCTCTATGTAAATAGTTTGGAATAGTGGAGCCTTTTGTTTCGGAATGATGCATTGACATTATATCTTCTGTACTAGTGTCAACCGCAAAGATTTTGTAAAAATCGTCGGACTCGGTCACATTTATTAGGGAAAACGGTCCGTTAGTAATTACATCATTTGCTTTTTCTGCAGCTCCCGGCCAATTTTCTATGGTAAGATAAACATGGGCCAGTAACATTTTGGCCGCCCATTTCGAGGCACGACCTGTTTCACCACCAACTTCACCCAAATCATTTTCTGCAATTAAACAGTCCTGGACTATGAGATCATAAACTTCACTTTCTGGTGCCCGTGGCGCCTCAACAGCACTTAAGTCAATACTTTCAGCAGTTTTAAGTGGAACTGCCCCCCAACCTCTTACCAATTCGAAATAACATAATGCCCTAAGAAAATGAGCCTCCGCCAATATCTGTTTTTGGGTATTGGCATCAATGTTTTCTATGTTTGGTACATTATCCAAAACAGCATTGGCTCGATTGATAGTGGTATAAAATGAGGACCAATTGGTAGCGCACCTCCCTATATTCTGCTGGTTCAAAATTTGATTCCATATGGTAATAGGAGCCTGAGAGCCTCTACCAAATAAATAATCACCATGTAGTTCGGTCATTAGATAATTGGTTATCCCGAAAAAATCGTTTTGCATACCTGCATAGGCCCCGGCGATAGCGGCCTCGGCATCTTCCTCATTTTTATAAAAGTTTGCCTTGGAAACAAAATCTTTAGGTACTTCTTCTAGTGCCTTTTCACAGCCAGAAAACAGTATCGTCGTAATTATTAATAGAAATATATTTTTCATGATTTTTTACATTAATAGTTAAAATCTAAATTTTAAACCAATGGCATAAATTTTTGCATTTGGATAGCTACTTTGATCATGTCCGAACCTTAATCGATCTGCCACATTGCTTGAGTCGGTACCACGAGTATTTGCTTCGGGATCAAGTCCAGTATAACTGGTAAACGTGAACAAGTTTGTTCCCGATAGATATATTTGGGCCATATCAAAACCAGTCAATCCAATTTGCTGTACCGGTAAATTATATGCCAACCTTAATGAGCGAATCCTTAAATAACTGGCATCTTCAATGAAACGATCGGACACAGTTATCTGCGTAGCACTACTTATTTTAGGATATTTTGCATTCGGATCGGGATTTTCCTCCGTCCAGTAATTGCCTAATATATCCCTGAATTGATTATTTCCTCTCTGAAACGAATTTAGATGAGTACCATTGGTGGCATTAAACAATTCATTTCCTTGTACCCCTTCCAAAGAAATATTGAGTTCTATACCTTTATAACTAAAGTTCGAAGTTAGACCATATATAAAATCAGGGTGGTAACTGCCCAGAATAACCCGGTCCAAAGCATTGACCACACCATCCGGTACTCCGTCCGGACCACTAAGATCCTGATACTTTATAAAACCATTCTCGTCCAAACCATCCTCTAGCAGACCATAGAATGCTCCCAAAGGTTCACCTACCCTAGCTATGTTGGCACTTGGCCAAACTGCGCCCTGTTCAGCTCCAAAAATATCGCTGTCCCCTGCAAGTTCCATTACCTCATTTTTGTTTGCTGAGAATTGAGTTGATATATCCCATTTAAAATCTCCCCTGAGTATGTCGGCGTCTACACTCAGTTCAATACCAGAATTCTGTATCTCGCCTAAATTTCTAAGTATAGATCCAAAACCTACTGAGGGTGGAAGTGGCACAGATGCCAACAAATCCTTAGTATTCTTTTTGTAATAATCGAAAACAAAACGTAGCCTATCGTTCAAGATATTTAAATCAAAACCCACATCCAACTGACCCGTGGTTTCCCACTTCAGATCACTATTTGAAATTCCACTGGGCACGAATCCAATGACATCTGTCTGATTTCCATATATATATTTAACAGAACCGAGCCTATCCAAGGATTGATATGGATTTAGTGCCGTATTTCCTGTAATACCATAACTGGCACGTAATTTTAAATTATTGACAACTTCACTTTCTTTAAGAAAAGGTTCATCGGATATCCTCCAAGCTATGGCCCCAGAAGGAAAATATCCCCATTTATGGTTATCGCCAAATCTTGAAGAACCATCTGCCCTTATACTAGCAGTGAACAAATATTTTCCATCAAAGGAATAATTTACTCTAGAAAGGAAAGAGGCCAAGGTCCAGTCCGTATATCCCGAGAAAGGATTTCCTACTGATTCCGCAGCGGCCAATTCATAATTCTCCGTAACATTATTGGCAAAACCACTAACACTTATGCCAGAATTTCTACTTATATTGGTTTGGTATGTAGCTCCACCTATAACATTTACACTATGTTTTTCATTAAAAACCTTGGAATAGGTAAGAACGTTCTCCGTTAGGAATGAATTTGAATAGGAATTGCTTTCAGAGGCCGAGCCTCTATCATTACCGTAGATAATAGGTATGAACGTTTCATTTCTTCCATCTTGATATTGTAGGCCAACCAAGGTCTTAAACGATAATTCAGGAGTAAAAGCAATATCTAAATTTGTATTCGCTAAAACACTATTGGCAAAATTCTGATTCTTTCTAAGCGTCCATATGATTGGATTACGCATATCTGCGGATCCGAAATTATAGGCCTGTTCAATTTGTGTAGGCAAGCCGTTCTCATCATAAATCGGTAAAGTTGGCGGGGCCGAGGCTGCAGCCGAAAGCAAAGAATTCCCACGGTTACCATTGTCCACCGAAACTAAATTCTGCTCATTCCTCGATAATTGAAGATTGACACCCATTTTTAACCAGCTTTTTAACTGCTGGTCCAAGTTCAATCTTACTGATCCCCTAACGACACCAGAATTTTCTATAATCCCTTCTTGATCATAGTAATTACCTGAAATAGAATACCTTCCTTTTTCAGAACTGCCAGAAAATGTAATGGTATTGTTTGTAACTGGAGCTACCCTAAAAACAGCATCCCACCAGTCTGTACCTGGATTTACAACCGTGTTCGGGTCAAAAAAGGGATCCAAACCTTCATTTTTCAACCATTCGTTGGCAATTATGGCATATTCTTGTGCATCCAGTAAGTCATAACGGTTGATTGCCTCCTGATTACCAAAAAAACTATTTATTTCGATTTTACTATCCTGTCCTTTCGCTCCTCGTTTAGAAGTAATAATTACTACCCCATTGGCTCCTCTTGAACCATAAATAGCAGTTGCCGAAGCATCCTTTAAAATATCTACAGATTCAATATCAGATGGGTTCAAAAAATCGATACCTCCCGTAACAGGGAAACCATCAACAACATATAAGGGTTGGTTATCCCCAATCATAGAATTGCCACCTCTTATCCTAACCTCGATCCTTGATCCCGGAGTACCGGAGTTTTGGGATACCCGAACACCTGCAGCGCCAACTTTTAAAGCTTGCTCCATATTATATACGGGGACAGCCTCAAGGGTTTCCGTTTTCACTTGGGATACAGAGCCTGTTAAATCGGCCTTTTTCATTGTACCGTAGCCAACAACCACAACTTCTTCCAAACCTGCAGCACTCTCTTCCAAAACTATATCGAGTACGGACTGCCCATTAAGGGATATTTCCTTGGTAGCATAACCAATATAAGATACTATTAGTACAGCGTTCCCATTTGCTACCTCCATAGTATAATTCCCGTCAAAATCGGATTGGGTTCCATTAGAAGTGCCTTTTTCAACAATACTTGCACCTGGTAAAGGCTGTCCTTCACTATCACTTATACTTCCACTTAGCTGAAATTGTATACTTTTCACATTAACATTGGAAGATGGAGCACTAAGAACCCCAATTGTGGTCTCCTTCCTTTTTAAAAGAATTTTGCGATCCTCTATGGCATATAAAATATCTTTATTTGTAAAGAGTATCTCCAAAACTCTTTTAATTGTAGCTTTCCTAACACTAATAGAAACTCTACGATTTAAATCAACCGTCTTAGTATTAAAAATAAACTTGAATTCAGTATTGGCCTCGATTTCATCAATGACCTCCTCCATAGTGGCGTTTCCCAAATCCAAGGATATTTTGGTTTTCTGGGAATAGGACGAATTGGCCTGCATTACAAAGGAGACGGTTATTAAAAAAAGAAGTGACAACTTCATTTTTAAATCAAATTTTAAGCGCCATGGGATAATTACCCCAGACTTTGGTGGTTTTTTCATAATTTTGAATGTTTACTGGTGGTTATACTTTCTAAAAGATGTAATCACTTTACGAAATCGGGAAATGTTACAGCATTTTCCGATTTTTTTTGATTTTATATAAAATCATAATATGTCAAGTGATTGAATTTACTTACTCAATTTATTCTCATAGGCATATTCTGTTTTTGGTTTAGTGGATTATGATTTTATTCTCTATTATTTTATATTCAATTTGATAGACTTTGTTAAAATAATTAAACACCTGTTCAATGGTCTCATGCTGAGTTTCTATGGTAGCATTGAAAGTCTCGTGAGCCAATTTTTCATTGTTATTTATAATAACAACATTATAATGGCGCTGCAATTTTTGTATAATATTTTCAAAAGAAATATTTCTAAAAACTAAATTTCCGTTCATCCAAGAAGTATATATTGAGGTGTTCACCTCCTCTTGGTAAATATTATTGTCGGACCTGTTGTAGACACCCATATAGCCAGGCTTAAGATAAACTTCATCCTTGTCGCCGTTTTCCAAATTGGATTCTTTAAGGCCAACCGATCCCTCCACCAAAACCACTTCAGTATCCCTGTCTTCCGGATAATTGGAGACATTAAATTTTGTCCCGTGGACATGTATAGCCAATTCCTGAGCATTAACCACAAAAGCATTTTCTTTGTCATGGACAACATCAAAAAAAGCTTCGCCTGTTAAAAATACTTCACGTTTTTGCCCTTTTATAAAATTGATCGGGTATTTAATTGAACTTCCTGAGTTTAAGTGCACATTACTACCATCTGAAAGCACAATATTAAATTGTTTGCCATTTGGTACTGTTAATGTGTTGTACACCAATTTCAATTCTTCACTCTGGTCGTACACAAGTTTATTGCCTTGCCGAACACCAACCACCTTTCCATTGGAATTCTGAACTTGAGTGGTTCCTGCTTCCGTGATGACTTCGATATCCCCATTTTCCAATTCAAGTGTGATAACATCAGTTCTTGGTATAATAATATCCGCTTCGGTATTTTCAAAAATACCTTGCTGCCAAATGATTCCAACGCCAATAAAAAAAATAGCTATAGCGGCATATTTCATTACAGATAAAAATCTTCGGTTATAATTCGCCTTCTTATCCCTATTTATTTCTTTTTGGAGCTCTTCCTTAATTTTATTTATATCTGAATCATTCATTGCCAAAGTAATTGCAAAATGAGTTTTAACGAAGTCCTTAAATGCTACATGATTTCTATCATCTTTAATCCACTTATTAAGAACATCTAAATCCGCAGCAGTTGCAGCTTGGGATATATATTTAACAATAAGATTTTCTATTTCTTTGGAAATCATTTTAAAACCCTTCTTTTGTATAATACAAGACAGAATTACTATACCCTAACTTTTTTATTAAATATTTTTTTATATTCACATTATTATTGCCTCAAAATTGACATATAAACACCTTTTTATGAATTTTAACGACAATGAAGCTCTGGTTGAAAACCTCATAAACGGAAATGAGAAAGCGTATATGTTTCTTTTGGACACTTATCATAGAAGATTAAATGCCTATGCACTAACCTTAGTAAATGATCCGGCCCAAGCCCAGGACATAGTGCAAAATGTATTCTTAAAAACCTGGAAATCGCGAAAAAAATTAAAAAAACAATTCTCCATACAAAGCTTTTTATACAAATCTGTTTACAATGAATTTATAAACAGTTATCAAAAAAATAAGGCTATGATGTTATTACAACAAAAATATTTAGAGACAATGGGAGAAGTCGTAGAGGAAACTGATGAGAATATTATTGAAAGCATGATTACGATAGTGAATACTGAAATAAAAAACCTCCCCCCCAAATGCCAGAGAATATTTATCTTAAGCAAAAAAGAGGGACTCACCAACATTGAAATATCGGAACACCTAAACGTCTCCATAAAAACAGTTGAAGCTCAAATTACCAAGGCCTTTGGAATCCTTAGGGAAAAATTAGGCAAAAAATATGAAACTATTTTGATGCTTATTTTTGGTGTTAATACCAAAAATGTAGTCTAAGATATTAAACCAAATAATATCTAATAACCCACGGCTACTTAGTGGAAATAAATTGGCCGTTACTTTATGCTTCTTATTCGCCATATAATGTTACTTACACTATCTTAAAATTGACCGTTAACCCTGAAGGTTTAACTATGTCCATATAATTTTGTCCCGTCACCCCTGAACGATATCCAATTTAAGTTGTCATTGGCTCAAAAATCATTAAAAAATGAGCCGATTAATTATTTTAATCGGCTCAAATCATAATAATGTATAGAATTCAAAAGAAAACTAATGCGTTGTCAGGGAAATTAATAGACCGGTCTCAGAACATTCAAATACAATTCTGAATTTTTGACCCAATGCTAATTTCCGTATACTTTCTGCACCTTTTTGTACCTCATTTTACACTTTACCCAATAAATACGGGGTTTTAATATCTCTGTATCGGGACGAGGCTAAAATGGCTACAAACTGGTCTCTAGATACACTTATTGAAAATTTACGGTCAACCACTTTGCTGTGCTCATTAATAGTTCTGGTTGCAAGAGTGAATTTCATTCATCCTCATAGCTATAAAACCATTCCAATTTGGTGTTTTCACTAGATGTGGTAAAGGTTTCGGTTACGTTTTCTATCTCTGGGTATGTAGAATCCCCCACAATGTTTTCATCACTTTTATAGACCGAAATATTAATGGTCATTGAGTATGAACCGATATCTTGCTTTGGGATATTGCTATATGAAACGTAAAAGGTGTGTTTATGATCTCCAAATAGCAATAATTTCTCTTGACTGCCTAAATCTTCATTATAATATCCCTCCAAATGCGTATCGCTAAAATCAAATTCATTTTCAGGATTAAGTGCTTCATAAATTACATCTGGGGAAGAATCCCCTCCAGAATAATCTCCTTGAAAGTCAGTACCTCTTACTTCCAATGTTTGATGGAATGCATGTAAATCTCCGGTCATAGTAACTATTACTTTGTATCTAGTGGCGTAAGCTCCACTATGCATATCCTCCTTTGAGCAAGCTGAAAGAATAAAGATGAGCGCTATATAAATGCCATGCTTGAAATTATTTTTAACTCTTGTTTTCATTTTTATATGTTTAATGTTTTGTAATTAAAGGTTTTACCATTTATGACTAGGACATACATTAAAACCTAAAACCAAGGCTCAGTCCGCCCCTGAAATCAATCCAACTATCAGGATACATTTCCACATGTGCTCCTGTTCTACTTGTCACAATCATACCTATTTCAGAAATCAAATCCGTTTCTCCCCGAAAAACTTCATCAAGATTGGACGCCAAGGAATTTTGCTCATCATTTGATATTAGGTTTGGCGCTAATGCTGTTAAATGACCCGTTGCCGATGCAAGCTGCGGACCAAGAAAGGCATCTACAACAAAGTGTTTGCCTATGCTGAATTGTATGCCCAGCAAAAGCCCAAAGTTATCCCTATAAATAGCCCCTTTTCCGTCCTGCAGTTGATCTGTTATACCTCTATCGGATTCATATTTAAAAGGGAAATCCTTAAAATTGTATTTTGAAGTTTGATAAAATGGCGCGAAATAAATCCCTTTTGCATTCCCCTTGCCCAAATACACTCTTACTTCTGCCGTAAATGCATTATATTCCACTTCGGATTCTTCTACCAAATCAGCCAGTGCATCAATGCTTAATACATATTTGGTGGAATAGATAGAAGGGGCTTTGCCCATGGGAACGGTGCTATACCATACAGCCACGGAAAAAGGTTTGAACAAAACCCGTTCCGCACCAATTTGATAGTTTCCGAAAGTTAGGCCCGCCAAGTTGACCTTTACGATGTTCTTGCCCAAGGCAGTTTCGTTTTGGGAAAAGACCTGAAACCCCATTAAAAAAACGAGAATGAAAGAAAATTTTTGTTTGTACATTGGTTGGTTTAATATTGGTTGGTTTAAATAAATATCTAAAGCTTTTCAAGATACACAAAAATTCCCGTTAACACCTATTTAATGCATTAACTGCCATTTCATCGTAATTATTAGTGGTCTATCTGTTTAAAATATGATTATACACTAATTCAAATTTATTTATGCATCCTCCTATTCTGAAAGTTACCTAATAATCGCAGGAGGTGATAATTGGCTTTTATATTATAAATAAATGAGGCTGTCTAAAAAGTCAAGACAGCCTCTTTTTTATTCGGGTAGGTATCGGAGAACTATTCTCAAATACGCAAATTATGGAGGGGTTGAAATACTTTTTAGACGCCCTCATAATATTATTATCTACACCTTTAAAAAGAATAAATATATATTGTAATGAAATCAATGGATGGGACTAAGTACAGCCAGTTACAATTAAACTTTATCAATTTACTACTTATTTCCGTATTCTTTCCACTACTTATTTTACTTCAATTGCCATTTAACACATTAAATAAGGGAATCTATTATTCCTGTATTAAAAAAGCAACCTCACAAAATAAGTTTACTAATATAGAATGAACTCTACGCTGTACTAAGATGCCAGAATATTTTAAGCATCCTTACCAATCATCCTTATAAACGGTTTTTCCCCGTGAAAAATAATGAGTACCATCAGAAGACCTATGACAATTAAAAATGCAACTTGAAGTTTAGAAAGTAATAGGTTCATACTTAATGCCTTATTGGATAAATAGGTCAACTGACGCCCTTCAGAAAGCTGCACTTTGGAAAGTTTATCAAGATTGTTGCTAATTTTTGTAAATAGTGCACTGAATTCTTTTGAAGGTCCCATTTCCGCAGATACTTGTGTCTTAGACCATCCATTTTCCAAGGATTGTAATTCATTATAGTTTTCCTTAAGCAGTTCAAAATGGACCGCTTCATTGGGTGTTAATTTAGTTTTAGAAAAATTCTCCAGAAGTTCCGTAATACTTCTACCATTAGCATCATGGGCTGCATTCCCTTCTGCTGAGGTCATCTCCAACTCTTTCTGGTGAAAAAGGTTGTTAAGTCTATAGATGTACTCAAGGGCGACCACCCGATCTTCAAAAACTGAATTCACGGTATGGTCCGCAGTAGAGAAGTTTCTACTGTTTAATACATTGGATGTAAGCACCAATAAAAATGCTATTGCCAAGATAAAACCAGTATTAAGACGCTGTTTTAAGGTCAGTTTTTTATACATTTCTTGTTTTATTAGGGTTTACATCGAATTATAAATGCATTTTAAGTTGTACACTTAGAATTAAAAAATCCGTCCAGTCCTTAACTAACTTGAGCCACTAAAATAACTCGGAACTGGACGGATTAAACCAACCATTTAAATACTAAATTCCCCTAAGCTCTCCCGATTCAAGTGCATCCCTTAAATCTGCAGATACAACGGTATGGAGACCAAAAAATCGTCCACCATCAGTCCTTTTGATCTTAGCCTGTAAGGTACCGTCCTTTTTTTCCTTTATGGACGTAACTACCACTTTAATTCCTTCCATTTTTTTATAGTTGGCAATACCCCCGTTTTTAATAATAGTGTTCGCTCTTGGAAAATCTATATGCTTAAAACTAGGAGCGTCCGGACGCCCAATCCTAAGTATATCCCCCTCCTTTACTTCTTTTAGAACTTCGGGACTGCCACTTTGCGCATTAATGCCTAAGGTTGCCACCATGAATAAGACTGCAAAAAATAATTTTTTCATAACTGTGTTTTAAAGGTTTTTAATCAATTTTTTCGTTTTTTATAAGAGCTTCAGAATTTCATTAATATCCTTTTGTTTTATTAAAGAATATCATGAAACGCTTATAGCATATTTATGGGTCTGGAGCAAAGGTTATGCCATGGGCAAGGCGCATTTTTAACCCATATGCTAAACACCTGAAATACAAGGAGTAATAACATCCGTAAAGTATAGAGTCTGAAAATTTAATTGGGGAATTTCTCCCCAAATGGGATATTTTTCCCCAGTTAGTATTTGAACCATTGGCAAGGATTCGATTTGTCCTTACCAAAAATTTGGGCTCAACCTAGTATTTGATTTAGTAGTATAAAGATTATCTGACTTTATTTGCTTGGATTATTTACCTTCTTAAATGGTTTTGGGTTCTATAAATTTTTATTCATAATTAAGGATGTTGATTGAACTATCCCCTATTCCATGATAGCTCTACTTTTGTTACCGTTTTTCTATTGCTTTTCTAATAATTAAGACTCCCATTTGACGGCCAATAACCAAAACAGTGGAGTGAAAATCGATAAATCCCATGTCTTCTAGTATTAGACTAACAATCTTCAATGTCATTATGTAAAAATTGATATAGTCATCAATTCCTAAAAAATTTAACAATATACTTAAACAAATTATTGATAATTAGTTCGATTTCTACCCTTTTAACATCCAATTAATTTTGTAACTTATACCAGTTAATTCTCTTACACTAAAATCATGGCAAATTTCAATCTTAAAATCAACGGGAAAACCGAGCAATTGGATGTTGACCCCACTACACCCATGCTTTGGGTATTGCGAGACCATCTAAAATTGGTCGGTACAAAATACGGTTGCGGCATCTCACAATGCGGTGCATGTACCATACACCTTGATGATAATGCCGTACGCTCCTGCCAATTGCCCATTTCGGCAGTAGGAGATCAAAATATTACTACCATCGAGGGCCTATCCGAAAAAGGCGACCATCCGGTGCAACTGGCATGGATGGAAGAAGATGTGTATCAATGTGGATATTGTCAGGCTGGACAGATCATGAACGCTAGTGCTTTCCTTAAAAAGAATCCGAATCCCACCGATGAGGAAATCGAAGGAGCTATGAACGGAAATATTTGTCGTTGCGGCACGTATACCCGCATTAAGAAAGCTATCAAGACTGCTGCAGATTCTAAAATCGCTTAAAAATTGCTAGGTACATCAAAAAAAAAATCATGACACGGATAAAAACTCAATATAATCGTCGTTCCTTCATAAAGGTTTCAGCCGCCGCCGGTGGTGGTATGCTAATAGGTTTTAGTTGGCTTAACGGCTGCAAGCCAAATACACCGGAACCGGAGCCCGGAGTGGCAATGCCTAAAGAATGGTTCGAAATCAACGGATATATCAAAATTGGGGATACGGGTTTAGTTACCATTTATTCTCCCAATCCGGAAATAGGACAAAATGTGCGGACTTCAATGCCGATGATAGTAGCTGAAGAATTGGATGTGCCTTGGAAAAATGTCGTGGTTGAACAAGCACCCCTAAACACAGGATGGTACCAGAATCAATTTGCAGGCGGAAGTTTGTCAATTCGTTTAAGCTGGAATGCACTGCGAATGGCTGGTGCTACGGGCAGAAGAATGTTAATGGAAGCTGCAGCAAAAGAATGGGGTGTTCAGGTGTCGGATTTGAACGCTAGCAATGGAGTAATTAAAGAGAACACTGGAGAACGAACTGTTACCTATGGAGAGATAGCCTCCAAAGCTGTAGGAATTGAAGTCCCTAAGGAAGTGGAACTTAAAGGAGTCAAAGACTTCAAATTAATCGGTACAAGTATCAAGAATGTAGATGGGAAGAAAATAGTTACGGGCCAACCCCTATTTGGACTTGATTTCCATAGGGATGGTATGCAACTGGCCATGATACAGCACCCTCCGGCATTTGGCATGACGATAAAAGACTTTAACGAAGCAGAGATAAAAAGTATGCCTGGGGTCGAGGATGCCTTTATTGTTGATACCACTGTTGAAGAACCTGGTGGGTTCGACGAAAAAGGTTTTAAACAATTAATTGCTATAGTAGGCGATTCTACCTGGGAATTAATGCAGGCCAAAAAGGCCTTGAAAGCTAACTGGGAAACTACCGGAGAGTTGGAAAGTTCCGAAATGCATTTAAAAAGACTGGAAAAAGCCTTGGTATCCGGGCAGGTAATGGAAAGTAGAAAGGATGGAAATCCGGAAGCCGCCTTTAAAAAAGCCGCTAAAATTATAGAACGAACATATAGTGCCCCATTCATTGCCCACAATACCTTGGAACCCATGAACTTTTTTGCCAATGTTACGGCAGATTCGGCAGAACTTATTGGTCCAACACAAACACCAGAAGCCCTAGAAGGTTCGGTAGCCAAATTATTAAACCTGCCGCTGGAAAATGTAACCGTAAATATGACCCGTATAGGCGGGGGTTTTGGGAGAAGGCTTTATGTACATTTTGGAGTTGAAGCAGCTGCCATTTCCAAAAAAATAGGGGCTCCCGTTAAACTTATATATAGCAGGGAGGATGATATGACGCAGGGAACCTATCGCCCTACCTATCGTTCTGTCTATAAAGCAGGTCTCGATGAGAACAATAATCTAATCGCTTTCACCGTAAAGGGTGCCGGATTACCCGAAGGTCCTGTATTTCCAAACCGATTCCCAGCTGGGGCAGTTGAAAATTATTCGGCCGAAAAAATCAAGGCGCCAACCAATGTTACCACAGGGGCCTGGCGGGCACCAAGATCCAATTTTACCGCAGGTGCCGAACAAGCATTTCTTGACGAAGTGGCGGAAGCAGCGGGCAAGGATCCTATAGATTTTCGTTTGGAATTGTTTGATCGTGCTATTAAAGACCCCGTAGGGGAAAAACATGAATACGAAGCAGAACGCTACGCAGGAGTTTTAAAACTGGTCAAGGAAAAATCCAATTGGGGAACAACAAAACCCAATGTTCATCGTGGAGTAGCTGCCTATTTTTGCCATTCTACCTATGTTGCCGAAGTATTTGATATGGTCCTCAACAATGGACAGCCAATTGTGGAAAAGGTATGGTGTGCCGTAGATTGCGGTATTGTGGTAAATAAAGATGCAGCTAAGAATATGATTCAAGGTGGTGTTATTGATGGTATTGGACATTCCATGTATAGCCAACTGACCTTCGAAAATGGGGCACCCAACCAAATGAATTTTGACAAATATCAGTTGATCCGACATTCGCAGGCGCCGAAGGAAATTGAGGTTTTCTTCGTTGAAAATGAAATAGACCCAACTGGACTGGGAGAGCCTGGCCTGCCGCCTGCTATAGGGGCTTTGGCCAATGCCCTGTACAAAGCAACGGGACAGCGGCACTATCATCAGCCTTTTGTAACCGAAAAACAAGTAGTGGGATAAGAAAGTTGGATTAGGTGAAATTCCTGTATCGGTCTTATAAATTGTTATTATGGAAGCCTGTAAATTTAATTTGAAAATAAATATCTAATATCAGAATTTGAGCACTTATCCACCAATGATTATTTATTATATATGAAGCATTATAGCCATTATTATATGCTACATTTTGTAACGAGCAACCAAAAAAAGCTACATTTAACTAAAGTATTCCCTTTTCCTTAAATAAATTATAGATCATTGTTTTTTCTAAAAAATTAAAGGAACGATCTCCAAACCAATCGTGTATGGCAATCACTTCATTCTCCTTTTCAGCTCTACGCAAAATCTCATTGGATACCATATGCCAATACACCCATCTATTTGTGGCAAGCGCATACCCTATCTCGTAGTTGATCAAAGACTTTACTGGTTTATTTCTTAATCGAACCCCATTATCCAAAATTGCCAAAGTCTTGGTAAGGCGAACCACTTCCGAAAAAGAATACCTGTAAAAATCACCAAATCCGTTTTGACTTACATTATATAACTTATCCCCTACCTTTAAATCTTCCATAAAAAAAGGAAACAAAAATAAAGGTCTATCCCACTTAAATAAAGTTTAGCTACCAGAACTTATAAACAATGCCTAATTAGGACAATACTTAGAAATATATAATAATTTGATTTTTCACTTATATCCTTTGACCCATTTTTTACATTTCCATAGCAACCATTTATTCAATTCGTTTACATTTGTCCCTATAAAATCTATTACAATGAATATTGAAAGGGAATTGGGCAAAAGAAGCAATCACCAATGTGAGTTATGTACCAGTACTGAAAAATTAAGTGTATTTGAAGTTCAACCACCAAAAAAAGAAGGTTTGGAAGCTAATCTTTTGGTTTGTGAAGTTTGTAAGGATCAAATTGAAAACCCGGATAACACAGATCCCAACCACTGGCGATGTTTAAATGATAGTATGTGGAGTGAACATACGCCGGTAAAAGTTATCGCTTGGCGAATGTTAAGCAGGTTAAGAAAGGAAGGATGGCCTCAAGATCTGCTGGATATAATGTATTTGGAGGAAGAGGATTTGGAATGGGCCAAGGCCACAGGTGAAGGTGCACCTTCCGAGAATCAAATTATACATCGTGACAGCAATGGTGCCGTTATTGAAGCAGGTGATAGTGTTGTACTTATCAAGGATCTACCGGTAAAAGGATCTAGTATGGTTGCCAAAAGAGGTACGGCCGTAAGGCGTGTTTCCCTTGATCATGAAAATGAGGAATACATAGAAGGAAAAGTTGATGGCCAACAAATTGTTATCCTGACAAAATTTGTAAAGAAAATATAGTACCTGCTTACCAATAAATGAATTGTGCATCCTAATTCTCAATCATATTACTTAAAGTCCACTACTGGAATATACTTTTAGGTTTCTAATATAAAATGGTTCATGGCAAATAGAGACCCCTATGCCGCACTGAGATATAAGGAATTCAACGTTTTTTTGTTGGTCAGGTTTGCCATGGTCTTTGCTTGGTCCATGCAATTTGTGATTATAGAATGGGAGGTGTATTCCTTGACCAAAAATCCCCTATCCCTGGGAATAATAGGACTTATGGAGGTTATTCCCGCAGTATCGTTGGCATTGTTTGCCGGTCATATAGTGGATCAAAAGGAAAAAAAGGGATTGCTTCTTAAATGCATTTTAGGCTTTTCGATTATAAGCTTGGGATTGTTTTTGCTCACCTGGCCACAAATTGTACAGGATTGGTCCAAAAACTCGATTTTGTATTCCATTTATTTTTTAGTGTTTCTAGGTGGTATTGTAAGGGCATTTTTAGGGCCCACCATATTTTCGTTATTTGCATTGATCGTCCCCAAAAAAGTATATCCCAATGCCGCTACTTGGAGTAGCTCGGTTTGGCAAATGGCGGCTGTCCTAGGTCCTGCCTTGGCCGGATTTAGCATAAATTTAATAGGGGTGCACTGGTCCATGTGCCTCATTTTTGCCTTTTCTTTAATGGCGCTCCTTATTTTAACCAAAATTAAAAAGAAACCTATTTTGAACCCCAATATCGGGGAACCAGTAATAAAAAGCTTAAAAGAGGGGGTGAAATTTGTATTTGGCACCAAAATTATTCTGGGAGCCATCACTTTGGATATGGTTGCCGTACTTTTTGGTGGGGCCATAGCTCTATTACCCATTTATGCCCAAGATATACTAAAAGTGGGTCCGGAGGGATTTGGAATTTTACGTGCAGCCCCAGCCGTGGGAGCCTTGATAATCATGTTTACCTCCGCCTATTTTCCGTTAAATAAACATGCAGGTTTAAAACTTCTGGGATCCATATTTGGTTTTGGCCTCTGTATAATTGCCTTTGGACTTTCCACTTCTTTCTGGATTTCCGTAATAGCACTTTTTTTTAGTGGTGTTACCGATGGAATATCCATGATTATTAGACAAACTATTTTACAATTAAGGACTCCAGATCATATGCGTGGCAGGGTAGCTTCTGTGAATTCTATGTTCGTTGGATCTTCCAATGAGCTGGGAGCTTTTGAAAGTGGACTAACGGCCAAATTGATGGGTACGGTCACCGCGGTCGTTTTTGGTGGCTGTATGACCTTAATTACGGTAATATTCACTGGTGCTATCTCCCCTACTTTTAGAAAACTGGATCTGAGAAAAGATTTGGAGGAACATGAAAATGGTAATGATTAGGCATAGGCGTGGAAAGTTGGATACTAGATGTGAGACACTAGAAGTTAGATATTGGAATTAAGACTTGCACACTTAACTTTCTCCCTGCCTACTGCAACTGCCAACTGAAGACAATTCAATCTCAGTACTCAATACTATGAACAGACGTCTTTAGTCCAGTTTCTAGGCTCCAGAATCTAGATTCTCCTTTCTAAATACTCACTTCTAATAATTGTATATTGTTAATTGTTCAATGCCCCCTCTGGTGTATACGTAAATATCCATTCCGGGTTATCCTTATCCTTGCTTTTGGAAACGCACTTGAATCCATTTTTCTCATAGAAAGACCTTAATCCCTCCTCCTCTATAGTCAGCCAATAAGATTGGTCGGGAAATTGGTCCTTTAAGGCAGTAAGCCATTCTGAACCCAAGGACTTACCACGATACTTGGGATCGACAAATAAAAAACCAATATAATGAAAATTGGCAGTCACGTATTTTTGCCACTCCCCTATTTCAAAATCGGTCATATTTGGAGGGGCCGTCCTAAAGACAATTCCACCTGCGGTTATGTCCAAGGCATTCTTAAATACATAGATATTCGCATTCTTCTTGTAATCGTCCCAAACAGATTCAATTACATCTTTCCAATCTTCTGGAAGAATTTTAAAAAAACTACCCCCCTCAAGTCCCAAATTAATCAATTCCATAAAAAGATCTATACTCTTACAACTGCTTATTGCTCCCTATAACAGTCCCCACGACCACAAGCGGTCAAAATCATCGGACCACCTATCGCCAATATCGGTTCTATAGTAAACATTATTAATAATGATATTACTTATCCTGTTCTGCATCATTTTTTGGGCATCTTTCATAGTGAGGCCGGTACCGGTGACCAATAAAGCAATTCCTGTATTTCCGGTAATGAGCCATTCATCATTAATTTTCTTGAGATGCATGGGATGTACTCCATCTTTCATATCCTTTTTGAATACGATGACAGAATCTTTAGAGAATAGTTCAAAGGTCTTTTTATCCTCGAAGGGAAAAGGGGGTACAACCATATAGGCCCCAACCTGAAATCCCTTTCTAACATTGATCCTAAATTTCTCTCCAGATGCCAACTTGTAAAACATGTTTCCTAATGGTTCCAAAATTCCCGCCCGTTGTATGAATATCTGTGGGTATCCAAACCTGGAAGTGAATTCCAAGGGATATATTCCATTGCCGTTTACAATACAATTTATATCCAATTGCCCAATAAAACCACCCTTGGCCAAAGAACTTTCAAACTTTTTTAAGGTCGCTTCAAAAATAGGTGAATCCTTGGTCCAGAACATACTGGATCCCATCTCACCCGTGGACACGCCCAATTCTTTGGGAAAAAGTTTCTTATGCTCGAAAGTAATATTTATAGGATAAATAAATTCCTTCCCGTTAAAATAGGCCGACGCGGACACCTCCACCCCTTTTACCTTGCGTTGCAATTGAAAATTACCAAAATCATTACCCCAAGATTTCTCGTAAGCCTTTAAAACCCGAATTACATCGAGCCCTTCATCATCACTGCCAACAAATAACAATTGTTTGTATTCCTGGGTTTCACCAGATGGTTTTATCACATAGGCATTGGGATTGGCCTTGACATAGTCGATAGCATCTTGAAAGTTGAAAAACTCCTTGGACGGTAATATTTTTATGCCATGTTTCTTTAATTCTGCCTGTCCAAAATTACGGTCCAGTTCCAAAAGATCTGAATATTCCGTTCCTCCGACGACCAATTTACCTTGAGCCCTTAATTCTGAACAAATTTTGCCATAACCGGTATAATCAAAAATTAGGACATCTGCCCAATCGATATAGCTTTTCCAATCTTTGGCCTTTTGCACAAAACCATAGCCTATTTCCCTAGAAGGCTTATCTTCTATATACATTTTAACGGAGTGACCTTCGTTCAAAATGGCTACAGCCATATCCAATGTTTCCCCCCATCGGGATACGATCAAGAAATTTCGCTTAACTACTATTTGACTTTTTAATTTCTCTTTTTTCAATTTAATGAGATATGTTAATTTTTTAAGAATTAGTTAGCAAATTTGTTTGAAAGCACAATGTACAAAGTAAAGTTTTTAAATGTAAAATAGACTGAAAGCCAGCTATTTCCCTTCTAAAACAAAACAATTCTAATAAATTTTCGTTAATGTAATTCGGCGTCCAATGTTTGGGACAGTTCAGCATAACAATGATATGCCCGAATTGGAGTGTAGGTTTCAATATACCAAGCTAGTGCCCAATAGTGAATAATTTTGGGACAAATATATATGAAAATTAAATAACTCATAAAAATAAGGGCAGAAAATTAGAATCGGGCTTGGATCCAAATCTAGAATCCCTATACTTAATACTAGATGCTAGATGTTTACACCAAACCGACCTTGAACCTTGCAATTTCCACCCCTTCCGTCTTCTCCTCCGTCGAAGCCACCTTCACCTCCCGCGGAAATCGCGGGACAAGCTTTTCCAGTGGAAGGAGCTTTTACTGCCTTTAAACCGTTAATGGTGGACCTGCCTACTGCCACTGCCTACTGAAGACTATCCAATCCCAATACTCAATTACTAGATATTAGATACTAGATGCAAGATGTTAGACCAAATTTTGGTCATACTCATTTCATATACGGTCTATCTATGGACTAACTATGGACTATCTATGGAGTATCTATGGCTCATCTATGGCCTATGACCCGTCCTTGTGTTAGATGCTAGATGTTAGACCACCGACCTTGAACCTTGCAATTTCCACCCCTTCCGTCTTCTCCTCCGTCGAAGCCACCTTCACCTCCCGCGGAAATCGCGGGACAGGCTTTTCCAGTGGAAGGAGCTTTTACTGCCTTTAAACCGTTAATGGTGGACCTGCCTACTGCCACTGCCTACTGAAGACTATCCAATCCCAATACTCAATTACTAGATATTAGATACTAGATGCAAGATGTTAGACCAAATTTTGGTCATACTCATTTCATATACGGTCTATCTATGGACTAACTATGGACTATCTATGGAGTATCTATGGCTCATCTATGGCCTATGACCCGTCCTTGTGTTAGATGCTAGATGTTAGACCACCGACCTTGAACCTTGCAATTTCCACCCCTTCCGTCTTCTCCTCCGTCGAAGCCACCTTCACCTCCCGCGGAAATCGCGGGACAGGCTTTTCCAGTGGAAGGAGCTTTTACTGCCTTTAAACCGTTAATGGTGGACCTGCCTACTGCCACTGCCTACTGAAGACTATCCAAAACCAATACTATGTACTCAATACAACTTTGAACCTTAACATATTATCCAGTTTCTAGGCTCCAGGCTCAAGCTTCTCAATACTCAATACCCAATTCAAGATAATTAATAAAATCCTACCTTTGCCGGAAATTAAAATTCATGTTTTACTTTTTTCAGAAGAAAGAATTCGTTGTAGACTCGCTTGAAAATTTTATAGACATACACAATCACATTCTACCGGGAATTGATGATGGCGCCAAAACTGTGGAAGACTCCATGGAACTTATAAAAGGGTTCTCGGATATTGGGGTGAAAAAATTCATTGCCACTCCCCATATCATGCATAATTATTACCCCAATGATTATCACAGTATAAATACTGCTCACGGCAAAGTACAGGACAAACTGTTAAATGAAGGGATGAAGGATATAAGCTTGGATGTATCTGCCGAACATATGATAGATGCCAATTTTGATAGCCTTCTTGAGCAAGAAAAAGTAATGCCCTTAAGAAATAGATATCTCTTGATAGAAATGTCCTATTTACAACCTCCCATCAATTTTGACGAGGCTATTCAGAATATTGCTTCCCACAGGTATTTTCCAATTTTGGCACACCCGGAAAGATATTCCTTTCTACATCTTAATTCTTCAAAATTTGAAAAATATAAGAAAAACGGCATTCTATTTCAAATGAACCTTTTATCATTGGGGACATTCTATGGGAAAGAAGTACAAAAAAAGGCACATAAGTTATTGGAAAGTGGACTTATAGACTATTTAGCCTCCGATGTTCATAACCTTCAACAATTACAAAGCGTTAAAGAATTGCAGGTGAGCAGTAAACTTCTAAAATTGCTTTCTCCGGTTATTGAAAATACTATAAGTGATTTTTATTAGTGAAACTCAATTTTGAGAAGTCGGTAAGACGCACTGAAAATTGAAAGTTGAACTAATCCCGCCTTTTTCGGCGGGATCTAGGTTCAGTACCTCTACACTTGGATCGATTCCTGTTATTGTGTTCAGGGCCTGCCTTTGTCGGACAGGCTTGCCCTGAGGTTTAATACCTTTTATTAAATTAGAACTGCCACCATTTTTTTAGTGACTTACCGTAGCCATAACCATATTTACCACCATAACCCAAATTGCTATCCTTCACATCATTGACCACAAAGGATAGCCCCTTCAATTTGCCTTCTTTCATTAAATTCAACGGAAATTCCAAAACTGCCTTTTCCGTGGATCCAGCTCTTGTAACGTAAATAATATGATCTGCATACTGACTAATGAGAAGGGTATCTGTAACAACAAATAATGGTGCTGTATCAACAATCACATAATCATAGGCGGCCGAAAATTCTTCAAATAAACCTTTCACTCTACTGCTCATAAGGAGTTCTGCAGGATTAGGTGGTATTTTGCCTGAATATACAACATCTATTGTACTACTATGTACCAACATGGAATGTACCAAATCCTTTGGTGTTAAGCTACCATCATAAAGGTATTCTGTTAAACCAAGATTCTGATTTGATTTACGATTACCTATCTCGTCCACGTTCTTATTACTAAAAAAATTGTATAATTTTGGGTTTCTTATATCTGCGCCTATCAAAAGCACCTTCTTACCTGTATTGGCTAAAATCATGGCCAAATTGGATGACAAAAAGGTTTTTCCTTCACCTGATACACTAGAGGTTATAAAGACCACATTTTTATTCCCTTCCCCAGTTTTTGCCTTGATTAAATAATCCAGGTTGGTCCTCAAAATCCTAAGTGATTCTGCCATAACAGAACGGTCATCTTTTAAGATCAACATATTGTCCTTTTTGGACAGTTTTGGCAATTCTGCAAGGACAGGGACATTAGGTACTAATTGCTCCAAACCAATCTTATTATGTATCTTATTGTCTAAGAGGTCTTTACCGTATATTACAGAAAACGGCAACAATAATCCCAAAATTAAATATGCCAATAGTATAATACTTTTCTTAGGCGAAACCGGAATATTGCTTACCAAAAACGCCTTATCTATAACCTTGGATTTAGGAGTAGAAGATGCAAAGGTTATTTGGGATTCCTCTCTTTTTTGAAGTAAGTACAAATAAAGGGCCTCGGTAGTCTGCTGTTGTCTTGTAATATCGCGCAACGCCCTTTCATTTTTGGGAGCGGAATATATTCTAGAATTTATTTTGGACAATTGGCTACTTAAACTGTTGACTTGTAGGGACAAATTGTTGGTAACGCTATTTAAACTAGATTGCATACTTCGCTTTAGTCCCGCCAATTGCTGGTCCAAATTAACAATAATGGGGTTCCTTTCATTGGAACTTTCCAATAATCGCTTACGTTCCAGGGCCAATTCGTTATATCTTGCCGTAGTAGCAGCAATAGAGGCATCGGCAAGTCCAACGTTTGAAGGCAACAATTCATATCCGTCTTGATTTTCCACGATGTCCTTCATGGAGGAGGCAATATCCAATTGCACGGAGGCATTTTGTAATTCCTGCTGACTTGCCGCACCAACATTAAGATTAATATTGGTCTGCGCTCCAATATCGGTTAATCCCCTGTTGGATTTAAAGTCTTCTTCACTTTCATCAACCGTGGACAAATCACCATATATATTGGCAATTCTATCATCGATAAAATTAGAGGTCCTGTCCGCAATGGCCTTTTTATCGTCAATGGCATTCTGATTATAATTGTATATTAAAGCATTAATGACATCTTGTCCACGATTAATTACTTGATCATTTAATGCTAATGCAATAATATTCGATTGCTCATTGGTTATTGTCACCTGAATATTCTTTTGATAGGCGTCAGCAACCTCGGTAAGTGGATCAACGGCAACCATGTATTTTCTGCCTTCATAATTATGCAGGTCCAACACGTTTGGGGTAATGACAATATCTCCTACAGAGGAAGATATAGTTTTCCCAAAAAGATATACTATTGCCGGCTCATCTTCTTCTTCGGACAATTCAAAGGATGTGTTTGATTTCAGGGTTATAAAGAACTTTTCCTTAGAACGATGTACTACGGAATCGGGTGACATAAAACTAATCTTAAAAGGTGCATTATGGTACATATCAGAATTCTGGATATTTCCTAACGCCACAATTTTTTTATTTAACCCTAGCTGTTTGATTACTTGGATTAGATTGGACCTAGAATTTAAAACCTCAATTTCATCTTGGACTCTATTTCGACCTCCTCCCAAAACATTTAAATCTCTAAAAACGTCCAGTTCGGAAGTAGCGCTCTGATCTTCTAAAATTTGAATTTTCGCCTGGATCGCATATTCGGGAGTGGTATATCTGATTTTCAAAACCGCCAATACAATCCCAATTAAGGCAAATAATAAAAACCATTTCCAATTCCTGAGATAAGGTTTAAGTAATTCTCTGTAATTTATTTTTTTGTGTGAAATAAGGGTAGATTCGGAATTCATTCTATTATGAAAAGTTGTATTTTATTGTCTAGTGATTAAGATAACCGTTGAAGTAATTAGTACCGAGGCAATGGAAATGGCTATACTCGCCCTTTGGTCCAAACTAGAAGCTGTTATCCCTGATCTATTGGGTTCTACATACACCACATCATTCTGGGTAAGATAATACACAGGGGAATCTACCATTTTTTTTGAGGTTAAATCAATTCTAGTGTAAACTTTGGTACCGTTAAAATCACGAATTACCAGTACATTGTCCCTCACTCCACGGATAGTTAAATCCCCCGCATAACCCAATGCCTCCAATATACTTATTTGCTCACCATTCACAGGATAAGTTCCAGGTCTTGCAACCTCCCCTAAAATTGATACGGTGAAATTTTGCAAGCGGATATTGATGATAGGATCCTTTAAATATTCTGACAAATGATTTCTAAGTAGATTTCTTAATTCTTCTGGAGAAAGTCCTTCTATTTTTATTTTACCAATGACTGGAAAGTCAATTTCCCCCGCTTCATCAACTAGGTAATCTACAGGTTCAGGTCTAAATCCCGTAGATTCGCCCCCTCCCCTATACAGGTTAAAAGGGACGCTTGCCTCTGGGTTTAAAGAAGATACATGTATAGATACCAAATCGTCTACCTTAAATTTTGCAATTGAGCGATTCTTATTTACAACGGTTTCAAAATCTCCAGTGTCCTGAAAATAGACCACTTCCTTTCTGGAGGCACAAGAAGTTAATAGAAGCACAAATAAAGTAATGACAATAACTTTTTTACCCATAGCAATGGAGTTTTAAAATTAAAATTATAATTTCTTATACAAGTATAGTAAATAATTAGGATTGTAAAACCTTCTTGGACATTATAGTTTCGGGATCAATTTTGGTATCTTTTTTATCCAATTTGCACAAGTCAGAATTATTGGAAACATATTCAGGAACAATTTCCTTCATCATCCTTACGGTGTTTTCATTAAAAAACATATTGGAAACACACAATTCGTTGATTTTGGACTTAGTTTCTTCATACAATAATTCCCTGGACTTGCTGATCATGATTTTCTTGTGGTAGGTAGGCATAGTGTCTTCTACATTCGCCAGCAATTCCTCATAGAGCTTTTCTCCCGGTCTAAGTCCCGTAATCTTGATGTCTATATCTTCAGGATATCTAAGGCCTGAAAGTTTGATCATATTTTTGGCCAGATCAAAAATCCTAACGGATTCGCCCATATCAAAAATAAAAATCTCACCACCTTGTCCCATACCTCCAGCTTCCAATACCAATTGGGCGGCCTCTGGTATAGTCATAAAATAGCGAGTGATATCCTTATGTGTTACCGTTAAAGGCCCGCCATTTTCAATCTGCTTTTTAAATAATGGAATCACAGATCCATTGGACCCCAATACATTCCCAAAGCGAGTGGTAATAAACTTGGTCTTTTTATATTGTTCGGAACAGCTAATGTACATTTCTGCAATCCTCTTGGTAGCACCCATTACATTGGTCGGGTTTACCGCTTTATCAGTAGACACAAAAATAAATTTGTCCACGTTATTGTCCAAGGAAAGATCTACAATAACTTTGGTACCAGCCACATTAATTTTTATAGCCTCGTACGAATTGTACTCCATAAGAGGTACATGCTTATAAGCAGCGGCATGGAAAACTAAATTTGGTCTATGCTCCTGAAAGATGGCAGACATCCTGTTTTTATCACGTATATCACCAACAATTGGAATAAAATTATGAAATCCATTTTGTTTCAATTCCTGCTGAAGATCGTAAAGGGCCGATTCGGCCTGATCAATGACGATTAAGGATTTGTAATCGCAATTGGCAATTTGCCTCACCAACTCACTACCAATGGAACCTGCACCCCCAGTAACCACAACCACTTTATTTCTTAATTCATTGGATATTCTGCTATTCTTGATGTTTATAGGAGCCCGATCCAATAAATCTTCTATCTGAACCTGCTTAATTTGGGATATTTTAAGTTCTCCATTGATCCAATCCTCAATAGGCGGAACAATTTTAACTTGTACCGGAAAATCCACCAATTCCTCAACCAACTCCCTCAAACGGTTACGATCTATATTTTGAATGGAAAAAATAATCTCAGAAATATCATGATTTTTAATAAAATACTCCGTGAGCACCTCTGGCCCATACACCCGTACCCCATTAATATTTTTTCCAACCTTTTCATTATCCCTATCAATATAACCAACCACTTTGGAAACACTTCCTGTATGACTCGTCAAGGCGTTTTGGGTAAGAATACCAGATTCACCCGCACCATAAATAATTACATTCTTGGTAATTTTAAATTGTTTTACCAGATTATAATAGGCCGTTTTAAAAACATACCTAGAGGCACTTAAGGCCATAAAGGCCAACAAACTGTGAATGATAATTATAGATAAAGGTACTGTAAAATTCTCCATATAATTCATCTCCCTATTCACAATAACCATAAAAATGGTTATAATACTGGATAAGCAAATAGCATTGAAAATATTGTAAACATCCCTAACCCCAGTATGCCTAATTACACCTTTATAGGAGCCCGTAATCAAAAAAGACACCAATCCAATTACCATAATAACAGGCAATTGAAGAAACAACGCGTCTATATCAAAATCTAGGGTAAGGTTAAAACGTATAAGATATGAGAATACAAAAGTAATTGCAATCAAAGTCAAATCAATGGCCAACACAATCCATTTGGAAGTATATTTTTGCGCTCTATTGGTCAAGTAATTTTGTATCATTTAGTAGGTATATTTAATTTTTTATCTGTAAATCTGTAAATACGCCAATATTATTGGGCAAGCCCATTTTTATTCTTAGATGCCTACACAGCCTAAGATACGGAAATTTCACCCTTTTATCAACATATATTTCCATTAATAATTGAAGGTAGGATAACCTATCTTTCATATGGCCTAGAAAGTATTTCAGTCATATAACATTCTATTTCACTGTATAAAATTAAAGGTAATTTTTGATCAGAACATAGGAAGCATGTATAATTCGGTAAACTCTCAAAAAATCGGATGAATACCCATTAATTACTTAAATTTCCCAATATCCATAATTTAGGAAATAACTTTTATCGAGTTTTTCTGTTATTCCAACCCCAATACCAATCAATGTAGTTTAGTTGCGGTAAAGTTTAACAATCAAGATCCTGATTGTCAATAGGTTTTCCTCTATCCATAGGTATTGCAATCAAAATTGAACCCCTACCCTTATAATGATCGTATTGTTATCTTCTTAATAAATTCCCCCCATGTATTTGGTCTTTAATACTATATTTACACCCATAAACAAATTAATCAATTGTGCTATGTGCCCTGGAATTGGGTGTAAACCGCAAAATAAATAGATTTTAAAAATTTAATAAAATCAAAAAATAGGAACAGTTCAACTTTAGCACAAATTCCATCCAATCTATAAATTTATAAAAAGATGAAAATATTAGTAACAGGAGCGGCCGGATTTATTGGCTTCCATGTATCCAAAAAATTAACGGAAAACGGACATGAGGTTATTGGCCTCGACAATATAAACGACTACTATGATGTTTCCTTAAAATATGCCCGACTTAAAGAATTGGGCATCTCACCGGAAGAAGCAAAGAACTTCGGAAAAATCTGTCAGAGCAATATACCAAATAGTCCCCTCAAATTCATCCGCCTAAATTTAGAAGATAGGGAAGCACTGCCTGCATTATTCAAAGACCAACAATTTGATCTGGTCTGCAACCTCGCTGCCCAGGCTGGAGTTAGATATAGTTTGGAAAATCCTGAAACCTATATAGATAGTAATATAGTAGGTTTTTTAAATTTATTGGAATGTTGTAGGCACCACAACATAATACATTTGGTATATGCCAGTAGTTCAAGTGTTTACGGCTTGAACAAAAAAATCCCATTTGAAACTTCGGATAATGTGGACCACCCCATTAGTCTTTACGCCGCCACCAAAAAAAGTAATGAACTAATGGCATTTACCTATAGCCATCTATATGGATTTCCAACCACAGGACTACGCTTTTTCACCGTTTACGGACCATGGGGCCGACCGGATATGGCCATGTTTTTGTTTACAGAGGCTATGGTAAAAGGCAAACCAATAAATGTCTTTAACAACGGACAAATGGAACGTGATTTCACCTATATAGACGACATTGTGGATGGAGTCATTAGAATTCTGGAGAAAGACACTCAAGACAGACTAAATACAAATGACAAATACAAGATCTATAATATTGGAAATAACGATTCAGTAAAATTATTGGATTTTATTGAAGAAATAGAAGATAATCTCAACGTCAAGGCTAAAAAAAATATGCTGCCAATGCAGCCTGGTGATGTTTCTGCAACCTGGGCCAATGTAGACGATTTAATTAAGGACTATGATTATAGACCGAATACTCCAATTAAGGAAGGTGTTTCCAATTTCGTTTCATGGTATAAAAAATTCTACCATACTAATTAATTCATTCTAAGGGTACATACTCCATTTCACTTCTTTTTAGGTACACTTAAAATGTTATCAATCCATAGCTTTTGGGAAAATATTTGGTCTATAGTTTCATTTCATCGAGTTTATTGCAACTTAAAATAATAATAATATTGATTTATAATTCTTTTACCCACCTTTGTCCCTCCGTAAAAATTATAATATAGTTTAAGATGCAAAAGATGTCACCTAAATTAAACCCTAATTACCATGTGCTGGTTACAGGAGGAGCTGGTTTCATAGGCTCCAACCTTTGCGAAACCCTTTTGAACAACGGAAACACTGTAAGTTGTTTGGATAATTTTTCAACCGGAAAAAAGGAGAATATCGCTCATTTATATTCCAATCCGAAATTCCGATTAATCGAGGGAGACATTCGAAATTTGGAGGATTGTCAAAATGCTTGCAAAGGTGTGGATTATATATTGCACCAAGCAGCTTTGGGTTCGGTTCCCAGATCGATAAACGATCCCATTACCAGTAATGATGTTAACGTTTCCGGCTTTTTAAATATGCTGGTGGCCGCAAGGGATGCCAAGATAAAACGCTTTGTGTATGCTGCAAGTTCTTCCACCTATGGAGATTCAGTGGGCTTGCCGAAAGTTGAGGAGGTAATTGGAAAACCTCTTTCACCATATGCAATTACCAAATATGTAAACGAACTTTATGCAGAAATTTTCAGTAAAACATATGGTCTTGAAACTATAGGATTGCGGTATTTTAATGTTTTTGGAAGAAAACAGGATCCCAATGGTGCTTATGCGGCGGTTATCCCCAAGTTTGTAATGCAATTGATGAAATATGATTCTCCTGTAATCAACGGGGACGGGTCTTATTCTAGGGATTTCACCTATATAGATAATGTTATACAAATGAACCTAAGGGCCATTGTAAGTAACAATCCGGAGGCGGTAAATACAGTGTACAATGTAGCCTACGGAGAGCGTACCAACTTAAACGAATTGGTGTCCTTGTTAAAGAAATACTTGGCCGAGTTCGATCCAAAAATCTCTGAAGTGGAGATTACATACGGCCCAAACAGACAAGGGGATGTACCCCACTCCTTGGCTTCCATAGACAAAGCCAAAAAATTGCTGGGATATGATCCACAATACAATATAGATTCCGGGATAATGGAGGCTGTTAAATGGTATTGGTCTAATTTAAAATAAATATTAAAAATGAATTTAACGGTAATAGGAACGGGTTATGTAGGTTTGGTCAGTGGTACGTGTTTTGCGGAAATGGGAAATACGGTTACCTGTATAGATGTGGATACAAAAAAAATTGAAAATCTTAAGCAAGGTATAATCCCCATTTATGAGCCTGGATTGGAGGCCATGGTCGCAAGGAACATTAAAAATAAAAGTTTGCACTTTAGTACCGCTCTAAGTTCACATCTGGAAAAATGTGATATAGCTTTTATTGCTGTGGGCACACCAATGGGCAATGATGGATCTGCCGACTTAAAATATGTCCTGCAGGTGGCCAAGCAAATTGGGCAACATATGACCCATTCTTTAATTATTGTGGATAAATCTACAGTACCAGTAGGCACTGCCGATAAGGTAGAAGCAACTATACAGGAGGAATTGAACAAACGCCAGGTATCCATAGAATTCCATGTTGTTTCCAATCCCGAATTTTTAAAGGAAGGGGATGCCATTAATGATTTTATGAAACCGGATAGAGTGGTCATAGGAGCCAATAATGATGAAGCAGCAAAAAAAATGAGGACTCTCTACAGTCCATTTTTTAGAAGTAGTGTTGACCGACTTATTCAAATGGACGTACGCTCTGCTGAAATGACAAAATATGTTGCGAATGCCATGTTGGCTACAAAAATCTCGTTTATGAACGAAATTGCGAATATATGTGAACTTGTAGGTGCCGATGTAAACAAGGTACGTATTGGAATTGGATCGGATAGCCGGATTGGTTATAGCTTCATATACCCGGGAAGTGGCTACGGTGGATCCTGTTTTCCAAAAGACGTAAAGGCACTTAAAAAAACAGCGGAAGAACACGGTTATACCGCACAATTGATCAATTCTGTGGAATTGGTCAATGACAAACAAAAATTGGTCATCGCCAATAAGGTGGTAAATAGATTCGGCGAGGATCTTAGTGGTAAAACTTTTGCCATATGGGGTTTGGCCTTCAAACCTGAGACCGATGATATGCGTGAGGCACCTGCCATTTATATCATTAAGGAATTAGTGAAACGCGGCGCAAAAATACAGGCGTATGATCCCAAAGCTATGGAGGAGGCACAACATTTTTACCTAAAGGACATCAATGGAGTAACCTATCACAATTCCAAATATGAAACCCTCCAAAATGCAGATGCAATGATTTTACTGACCGAATGGAAGGAGTTTAGGTCCCCGGATTTTGAGGAACTAAAGGTTCAACTAAGAACCCCTATTGTTTTTGACGGTCGCAACCAGTACAATCATGTTCTAATGGAAGAAAGAGGGTTTGAGTATTATCAAATAGGGAAGAAATAATTAAACAATTAATATTATACCGCAATGAGCACAATTAAAATAGCGATAATAGGATTGGGATATGTAGGACTGCCCTTGGCACGTTTGTTTGCAACAAAATACCCTACCATCGGATTCGATATAAACCAAACCCGAATAAAGGAGCTAAATGCTGGCCAGGACAAGACCCTGGAAGTAGAGGACAGCGTTTTACAAGCCGTATTATCCAATAAAGCCGAAATGGAGACTGGATTATTCTGCACTTCCAATATAGAGGATATAAAGGACTGCAACTATTATATAGTAACCGTACCAACCCCAGTGGACAGTACCAACAGACCCATTTTAACCCCGCTCTACAAAGCTAGTGAAACGGTTGGCCAAGTGCTTAAAACAGGGGATGTAGTTGTTTATGAATCCACGGTATACCCTGGGGTGACCGAGGATGAATGTATACCGGTTCTGGAAAAAATAAGTGGATTAACTTTTAACAAGGATTTTTTTGCAGGGTACTCCCCAGAACGGATAAATCCCGGGGACAAGGAACATACCGTAGAAAAAATATTAAAGGTAACCTCCGGTTCAACGCCGGAAATTGGCAGACAGGTCAACGACCTATATGCCTCTGTCATAACCGCAGGAACACATTTGGCACCAAGTATCAAAGTCGCGGAAGCGGCAAAGGTGATCGAGAATTCGCAACGAGATATCAATATTGCCTTTGTGAACGAATTGGCCAAGATATTTAATTTAATGGGCATTGACACCCATGAGGTACTTGAAGCAGCAGGGACCAAATGGAATTTCCTACCCTTTAAACCAGGTTTGGTAGGTGGACATTGTATTGGTGTGGATCCTTATTATTTAGCCCAAAAGGCTCAGGAATTCGGTTACCATCCTGAAATAATTTTGGCAGGTCGCCGTATGAACGATGGCATGGGTAAATATGTAGCCTCTGAGGTCGTTAAATTAATGGTTCAAAATGATATTAAGGTTAAGGGATCTCATATCCTAAATTTAGGAATTACATTTAAGGAAAATTGCCCGGATGTACGGAATACCAAGGCCGTGGATGTCATTAACAACTTAAGAATTTATGGGGCAAACATTACCACCTATGACCCATGGGCATCCCAAGAAGAGGTAAATCACGAATATGGCCTTCACACAACAAAAGAGCTACCCAATTCAAAATTTGATGCCATAGTGCTTACCGTAGCCCACAAAGAATTTTCAAATATGGATTTGAAATCCATGTTAAAACAAGATGGCGTAATATACGATGTAAAAGGAATATTGCAGGATCGGGCGAACGGTAGACTGTAAGGAGCGGCAAGTTAAGGCCACATTTAGATCAGCATTCCAACCTCTTGCCACTTATGGTGCCGAGAGGTTTTTTTGGTTATCAGGAACTTTACGTCATAATGGCGGCACTATATAAACCCGCCTACCATGTTATCCTGCGTTAGTATTTGTCAGCTTACGTTGATAGTAAAGACCACATAACTCAAATCTGAGGCTGATATACCTACATTGTTCAATTCCTTTTGGACTTTCACATATTTACCTAAGTATTTTGATTATTTCTAATTCCGAAAATACCGCAATCAATTCCAGAACCCAATACCATTCCTGTAAATTGAATTTTAGGCTAAGGTCCGGAAACCGGACCATTCCCAACTTCTTCCTTCATTCCATTAATTTCTAATGATGGTCATTGAACTATCATACCTTGCTCCTTAATAAGCCCTAGGAAAGGTCCAAACAATATATCTCGGAAAGTCACTGTTCTCATACTAGTCAATATTCAATAGATTATTGTTGAAATGGAGTGGGCTTTATTTATAGGAGTATCGTTTTACCCAGACATAAAGTCAAATGTTATTATAAGGAACAATTCTTAAATCCGAGATGACTATATACCCATTGAATCCTTTAGGTAAATAAGTTTCCAAACTTTATATTGTAGAAATTCAAACCCCAAATTTTAAAAAAATTACAACTAAATACCAAAGGCGATGAATCTGGATCAATAATGTTAAATTTTTCACAGCTATAACTAAAATTGCACCTCATTTCTTAAAGAAAAGTGTATTTCATCGAAAAAATGACTTGTCAACATCTAAAACATAGATTACCAACGTAAAACCTTCATTGCACTTCAATTGTGCATTTCATCGAAAATAACGTATGTTTTAGCGATGATATTGAAAAAATAAATAATATTGTTGAACCCAAATGATTATCATTTTTAATTAAAGTCTTTTACTTATGAAATTTCACCCCTCAAATCTCATTCAATTAGCCCTAGGTTTTATTGTCTTATTGACAACCTCCTGCAATAAAGATTCCGATCTTCTAGCGGAATATGTAGTTGAGAACCCAGAAGTAGCTCTAATGGACAACGTAGTTACCTTGCGTAATAGTTCAGTGATCATTAGACCATCAAAAAGGGACTCCAACGGAAAGTCAAAAAAAACCACCATTACCGATGTATCATCTCCTTCCATCGGTACAGCGGTAATAAATGAGGATAATTCCATAACATACACTCCAGACACCGATATAACGGGCACTGATGAGTTTAGCTACACTACTGATGTAACGAATACGGACGATACAATTACCCAAGAAACTGGTTCTATTACGGTAACAATAACCGACAAGACACCTATACCCACAGAACCCTTGGACATGGGTGAGCTCAAAGCATTCCCCGGTGCCGAAGGATTCGGTCAAAACGCTACAGGAGGTCGAGGCGGTAGGATTGTTGAAGTTACCACAACCAATTTCAGTGGATCGGGGAGCTTGAAGGAAGCCCTTGAAATGACAGGAGCTAGAACAATTATATTTAGAGTAGGTGGCACCATTCAGGGCCAAGGGAGTGAATATTTGCAAATTCCCCGTGGAAGCGGCGATGTTACCATTGCAGGGGAAACAGCTCCAGGAGGTGGTATACTGATAAGGGGAGCTAGACTTCAAGTAAGGGATGGAAATGTGATTATAAGACATATACGATTTAGACAAGACCCATCTAATAGTACTGGGTCCAATGATGATGCACTTACAATTGATGGGACAGGAGGTAGCCCACTTACCGATATTATGATTGACCATTGTTCTTTTTCATGGGGACTGGATGGGAATTTGGATATTAGGAATACATGGGGAGCCACCGTTCAGAATTCGATCGTAACAGGAAATGCCAAATCAAATCTAATCAATGCCAATTCAAAGAATATATCGTATTTGAACAATATTTTTGGCCTTGTTCAACAAAGAGTAGTTAGGGCCAATACCATTTCCCATTTAGATTTGACACTGGAAATGATAAATAATTACATATATGGTGTTCCATGGCCAGCAGGCCCTTCCGAGGGTCTAAAAGCAACTATTGAAAATAACGTTTGTGAGAACTCCAATAACGTATCGACCGGTAGCAATAATTTATTGGATGTTCCTGAACCCAATCCTGACAACTACGAACCCAACAAAATAGCAAATACTTACTTATATATCAGCGGAAATGACCTTGGCGATATGTACAAGGGAGAAGTAGCATCTAAAGGAAACCCTTATTTAGAATCAGTACCATTATATAGAAGTAGTTACACTCCAAAATCTATAAACGGATTGAAAGAATACCTATTAGCGAATACCGGTGCGGGGTCAGGATTATCCCAGGGATTAGATGCAGTGGATACCGAAGTAATCAACAATATCAAAGCTAAAAGTGGCACAATAAAGTATTCCGGGTCCTTCCCAAATATTTCGAACGGTACACCTTACCCCGATGTTGACAAGGATGGAATGGACGACGATTGGGAAAAGGCTAAAGGTCTAAATGTTGGATCCGCAGACAACAATGGTGACCAAGATGGAAACGGATATACCAATCTGGAAATGTTTTTATATGAACTTTATATGAATTAATAGGAGTATCCCACAAAGTGTGTAAATAGAAAATAATGTGGACATACCATGAAATGAGGCTGTCTAAAAAGGCAGTCTCTTTTTTTTGTTTAGGATTTTAAAAAAAATATTGATTTTCTTATCTTAATGGTATGAAAAGCAATGTCGTTTGGATGACCAATAGTCAGGCGCAATTGAGTCTTCTCCCTCCCAGTTATGATGATCTTGTTCCCGAGAATCACCCAGTACGTATCGTCAACAGCATTTTGGACCGGATAGATATCCGCTCCATTGAAAACACCTATAAAGGAGGCGGTACCTCGAGCTACCATCCCCGGGACCTGCTCAAAATTTTGGTCTACGCCTACCTTCGCAACCTATATTCCTCCCGTAAGATCGAACAGGCTTTGGGCGAGAATGTCCACTTTATGTGGCTCAGCGGCTGTATCCGGCCCGACCATAACACCATCAGTAATTTTCGCTCGGGCAGACTCAAGGGGAAGTTCAAAAAGATCTTTAACCAAGTTGTGATACTGCTGGCAGAACAGGGCTATTTGAGCTTAAAGGAAATCTATGTCGATGGCACCAAGATCGAGGCCAATGCCAACCGTTATACTTTTGTGTGGGGAAAAAGTGTCAAGACCTCACGTTCCCGTATCGAGAAACAACTAAAAGAGCTATGGAGGTATGTGGAGACGGTCTATGCCGAAGAGGAACAAAGGCCCAACGGACCGGACAACTTTGAAGCAATAGACCCTGACCAGGTATCACGGACAATCGACAAGATCGACCGGGCACTTAAAGGAAAGGACATCGATAAAAAGGTAAAACAAAAGCTCGGTTACGCCAAGAAGAACTGGCCAAAGAATATCGCCAAGTACAACAGGTACGAGCAACAGATGGGCGGACGCAACTCTATGAGCAAGACGGATCCCGACGCCACCTTTATGAGGATGAAAGAGGACCATATGCTCAATGGACAGCTCAAGCCCGGCTACAATCTACAGGCGGCCACCAACAATCAGTTCATAGCAAACTACACCCTTGCACAGACCACCGCGGACACCACCACACTTATCGACCATACCGAAGACTTTATAAAAGGTTACGGAAAACCGCCCAGGGCACTAACGGCCGATGCAGGCTATGGAAGCGAAGAAAACTACACCTATCTTCATGAGAACGATATTGATGCATTTGTAAAGTATAACTACTTCCATAAAGAACAGTTGGATGAAAAACGTGGAAAGCAGAAAAGGCCATTTGCAGCGGACAATCTCTTTTACAACAATGAAACGGACACCTATTATTGCCCCATGGGACAGCCCATGGAAAACATAGGGAGCTATTTAAAAAAGACCGCTACCGGATATGAACAAAAAATAAATAGGTACCAGGCCAAGAACTGTGCAGGCTGTCAGCTCAGAAGCCTGTGCCATAGATCAAAGGGCAACCGCATAGTAGAGAGAAACCACAAGCTGGCCAGACTCAAGGCAAAGGCAAAACAAAAATTATTGGATCCAGAAGGAATCGCCCACAGAAAACAAAGATGCTGGGATGTGGAGGCGGTTTTTGGCAACATAAAGCAAAATATGAACTTTAAAAGGTTCATGCTAAGAGGTCTTGATAAGGTGGAAACGGAAATAGGGCTCATTGCAATGGCACATAACCTTAAAAAAGTGAGTTTGGTGATGTAAAGGTCGCTTTGCTAAACTTTTAATCAGCCAATTATTGCCTGTTTAAACGAACAACATCAGAATAAAACCTAAAAGACCAAAAATTAAAAGGTCGCCTAAATAGTTTTTAGACGACCTCATTTTATTAGGTTCTATATTTCACGGTTTCCAATCACAGTGAATTATAATTATAGTCAGGGCTAAATACTAAATCGGCCTCTAGTTTGGTTTCAAGGGGAGCTTACAACATTATCAGCAAAAAAAAGACAAACTATAAAACAGAATTGAAACCAATAATATTTATTGATTACCCAGTTAGCCCGAATGCCAAATAAGTAAGTGGCAATAAAACAATATTTTTGGTAGAATAGATTTAAATTAATTAAAATTTGTCGAATTTAGCCCCGACTTAACGCACACCACTATAAGTGATCCAATTATTATTTTCATATTACGATCCATGTTTCTAAAAACCAAGGGAAAAATCAAGAAAACACTATCCAACCCGCTGATTTACAACATGCTGATTGTAGGTGGCTTAACATTATTGGTCAAAATAGTTTCCTTTTTCAAAGAATCATTGGTTGCAGCCTACTTTGGGCTTTCTGAACTACTGGATACCTATTATATCGCCATTCTAATACCAACTTTTGTTCAAAATGTTTTCATAGGTTCTCTTAAAAATCTTTTTATTCCCAACTATATCAGGGAACAAAAAACTAATAATAACATCGCAAGCTTTCAAACTATAACCTTTATTATAATTAACGTACTTGTAGTTATTTTAACCTTGCTGGTATTTACTTTTGTCCAATTTTTTCTGGAAAATGTATTCCCTGGGCATACCCGATCATATTATGAATTGATTAGGGTTCAATTCTATATCGTTGCCCCTTGTTTATTGTTATGGGGTTACTCTGGATTCCTTAGTGGATTATTAGAAATAAAAAATAAATTTCTTATTACCTCACTATCACAATTTTTCCTCCCCATAGTCACAATCCTATGTATTGTTTTCCTAAAACCAATTTCTGGGGATATTACTTTGGTATTAGGATTAACCCTTGGAAGTTTTTGTTCATTCGTACATTTGTTATACATGGCATTTCGTGAAAAAGTTTTGATATTTGGAAAACCTGAACTAAACGAGAACATAAGTTCAATGATTCAACAATATACCCCAAAAGTAACTTCAGGCTTATTGACCGGAATTAATCCTTTTGTGGATCAATTTTTTGCAGCGCGGCTAGTAATTGGATCAATATCCGCGATTAATTACGGAACAAAAATACCAGCTTTCGTGGTTGGTATATTGATGCTCGCACTAGGCAATGTGCTTCTACCTCACTTTTCCAATTCGGTCAATGAAAATATTGAAAGGGCATACAAACAATTGTTTAAAATACTAAAAATAGTTTTTCTAATTAGTTTTTTAGTATCACTTTGTGGGATTATTTTATCCAGTGATATTGTAAGACTTTTATTCGAAAGAAATGAATTTACATCAAAAGATACCTATGTTGTTTCGAATATTCAAAAAATCACATTGATTTACGTCCCATTTTATTTGTGTACCTTGGTATGTGTAAAATTCCTTACTGCTATCAATCAAAACAAATTCATGGCTTGGACTTCTTTTTGGAACTTGATTTTGAACCTTATAATGAATATTATACTGGTTAAATATTTGGCCGTGTATGGTTTGGTACTGAGTACAACCATAGTATATGTAATAGCTAGTACCATTTATGTAGGTTACACATTTAAACTATATAGTAAGTATTTAAACCAGAAAACTTAGTTAATCTATAAGATTTACAGATATTTGAATATTGATTTAAATTTTTTTACTTATTAAATTTATGAAAATACACTTCATTGCATCTTCTATAAGGGGAGGGGGAGCCGAAAGGGTTATGGTCTTATTGGCTAATGAATTTACTGATTTAAGGCATGAAGTAAGTATTATCACGTTTAATAAAGGGCAATTTTACGATCTTCACCCTCAAATCAACTCCGTCGATCTTCATCAGGGATTTATAAAGAATCATACCATACGCAGTTTAATAAATCTATACTCGTACTATTTTAAAAGAAAAAATCGTCCAGCTGTGGCTATTGCCCTAATGCCACGGATGAATTTGATTTCCATTATCGTTTGCAAGCTTTATGGAATAAAAATAATTGGGTGCGAACATAATAATCATTTAAGGCTAGTCGAACCACTAACTAAATTCACATGGAATTATATTTATAGGTTTGCAAATATGATAACGGTATTGACAGAGTTTGACCGAAACTTTTTTGAAAGAAAAAAAGCCAATGTTGTTGTAATGCCCAATCCCTGCTCTTTTGATACACTTAAGAACAATAGTCATAATAGAGAAAAAACTATTTTAGCCGTAGGAAGCCTAAATAGGTATAAAACCAAAGGTTTTGATAACTTGTTGGATTTAATCGTCCCGGTTTTAAATAACAATCCTGAATGGAATCTTAAAATAGCCGGAGGAGGAGAAGAAGGATTTCAAATATTAAACCAAATGGTTCAGGTCAATCAAATTCAAAATCAAGTAGAGTTTATTGGCTTCGTGGACAATATAAGCGAATTAATGAGAACATATGACATTTTTTGCCTTTCCTCCCGTCACGAGGGCCTTCCTATGGTTTTATTAGAAGCCATGTCCCAAGGTATGGTATGCATTGCCTATGACTGCAAAACCGGACCTTCCGAAATCATTGATCATAATAAAAATGGTCTGCTTATTGAAGACCAGAACCAAAAAGAAATGCAAAAAGGATTGGATTTTCTTATAAATAATGATAAAATTAGAAAAAACTACAGTAATAATGCGCTAAAAAACCTAGATCGTTTTTCTATTACCACCATAATTAACAAATGGAATAACTTATTCAAAGAACTTAACCTTTTATGAAAAAAATAGGTCTTTTATTTTTTTTGGTACCATTTGTCTTAAGTGCACTTAATATTCAAAGTTTAGTTGGGAAATTCATTTCCGAATCCCTATCTCAATATTTAGCATTTCTAAATTATGGTTTAGTTCTAGCCGGAACAATATTATGCTTAAATAACAAAAACAGGGAAAAATTTCCCTCGATAGTAAAAACATGGTTCTTTTTCTATTTGGCATATTATGGTTTGGGATTACTGGCCAATGTAGTACATAACAATGAGATTTCACTCTTAAGGACCACTGTTCCTTTGGTATATGCCATTGGCTTCGCCTTTTTTTTCAGCACTTATGAAAATAGAAAAATATTCGAAAAGGTTGCTGTAGTTACATTTTTCGTTTCAGTTATCCTATTAATATATCTAAGTGCCATTAATTTCTCATATGATGACAATAGCACCCTCAATTATGAACTGGACAGAGCTGGAGGAGTTTATGGAGACTCAAATAATGCAGCCATTGTATGTATATTGGCATTTGTATTCATCCAACACCATATAATTGCTAAAAATTTAATTACTAAAATCTTTAAAATAGCAGCTATTGGAATAACACTTTATGGCATAATCCTTTGTTTTTCCAAAACAGGTTTTTTGGTGTTTTTTGTTGTATGTGCCTTAATGTTCCATCGTTTTTTCAACCCGAGCAGAATCTTATTATTGATATTTGCCCTCCCACTATCTCTTTATTTTGCCCTTCAATCGGCACTGAACAGTACACATTTATCACTAGTGCAAAAATCGAGGGTTCAAGATATCGTGAATATATTAACACTTAATACCAACAAAGTTTCCTATTCTGGAAGGGATGTATTGTTTCAAAATATGCTGAATTACATAAACGCAAACCCAATACTGGGAAATGGAGTTTATTTCTATAAAGACATTTCATCACACAATACACTATTCGGGGTTTGGGCAGATGCCGGTATTTTTTGTTTTCTGCTATTTTTATTTCTTCTTTTCCAATATTTTAAAAAATCAATGATTGCGCCAGTAACCATTAAGTTCTATTGTCTTTCAATTCTAACAGTTTTGTTTGTCTTTATGATTACTTTACAAACCATAATATCGGAGGCTTATCTGATGGTAATATTCATGTATCTGGCCTATACCGTTGAATATTTCCCGAAATACGATGCTGAAATTAATGCTGGAGTTATAGCATAATATATGCACCCCAATTAGAATAATATTTTCTGAAAATTAATATCCAAATGTTAAACAATATAATTAAAACTACCATTATCTTGCCATCTTTAAGGGCGGGTGGTGCCGAACGGGTCATGTCTTTTGTGGCGGACAACTTGGATAGAGATAAATTTGATGTTACTTTATTGGTTATTGGATCCTCTTTGGATCAGTCCTATTCCATTCGAAATATTAGCCTAGTATTTTTAAATAAAAAAAGAGTCTTAACATCAATCCCCAAATTAATACAATATCTTTTTCAGCATAACCCACAAATTGTTCTTAGCTCAATAGGTCATTTAAATCTTGTAATGGGCTTAATTTCATTCTTATCCCCTAAAACAACATTTATTGGCAGACATACTAATATGGACAACATAGATGGAGGCTTAAAGAATTCCGTGCTTAAATACATAACAAAAATAGGCCTTGGTAAATTAGATTATATCATTTGTCAGTCCACGGACATGTTACAAAAATGTAAAGACCAATACAAAATCAAAGCCGAAAAACTAAAAATTATAAATAATCCAATTACCGATAACTTTACCCTTTCTAAATCTAAAATTAATCTGAAAGCTAAAGGTAGTATTAGTTTCATAACTGTTGGCCGCCTTGTGAAAGTAAAAGGGCATGTCAGGATTTTAGAGGTGTTAGCCGACTTAAACCTCCCTTTTAATTATACTATAATAGGTGTTGGTCCAGAAAAGTCTGCCATTATAGATAAAGTTACTTCATTAAATATTAGCAACCGTGTAGAATTCATTGACTATACGGACGAAGTAGCTAAATATCTTGCGGATAGCGATATCTTCTTGCAAGGTTCCTTTACTGAAGGATTCCCCAATGCTTTATTGGAAAGTTGTGCTGTTGGCACTCCAGTAATAGCCTATGATGCACCAGGAGGGACCAAGGAAATAATTGAAAATGGGGTAAATGGTTTTATTGTTCAAAATGAACGTGAGTTTTTAAACAAAATAAATTACTTAGTTTCAAGCCCATTAGATCCACAGACCATAAACAAATCTGTTTTCAAAAAATTTAGTAAAGAAGAAATATTATTAAAATACGAACAGTTATTCCTAAATATAATAAAATGAAAAATAGTATTGATTGGTTGATTGTAGTGCCCAATGACCGACTTGGCGGAGGCGCCGAACAACTATTAATGAATCTTGCAGACTATTTAAGCAATTCTGGTGAAAACTGCGCCATTTACTTCCTAAACTCAGAAAGATTGGACGGGTGGAAATATCTTGATAATAGATGTAAATTAATCTACTCCCCTTTTCCGAGTTACTTTCTGGGATATATTGCGCTATTTTTTTTTATAATCAAATTCTCACTAAAAAACTCCATTAAACACACACTCTCTTCCCAAACACTCATCAACGCAATGCTAGGGTTAATGAAACGTATTGGTTTTTTGAGAAAATCGAAGGTGATAGTAAGGGAATCTAATTCTATCTTTCATTTATTGACAGGCCTAAAGCTGCTGAGATACAAAATAGCTTATCAAATAGGGTATTCCAAAGTGGATCTACTTATTTGTCAAACGGAGTTCATGAAAAATCAATTAATAGAGGAAATACCTTGGATGAAAAAGAAGCTTAAGGTCTTTGTACAAAAAAATCCAATAAACCTTGATCTAGTTAAGGCCAATGCCCTCAAAAAAATCAAATTTGATGAACAGTCCCAATTCATAGTTGCTGCTGGTAGGTTGGTGCCTGCCAAAGGGTTTGATGTATTGATTCATTCATTCAATGAAATTAAGGACAAGTTTCCTAAATTGGAATTATGGATACTTGGAGAAGGAGCTGAGCATGAATCCTTACAAGCCATAATCAACGATCTTAATTTAGGGAATAGGGCTAAATTGACGGGCTTTTCAAAGAATCCATTTCCATATTTTAAAAAGGCGAGAATGTGTGTTTTGTCTTCACGTATCGAAGGCTTTCCCAATGTACTATTACAAATGATGACCTTGAACACCAATATTGTTTCTACTCTAAGTGCTGGGGGAATCGAAGAAATTCAGGGTATATATACCTGTGAAACTGAAAATGTAACCGCATTGGCTAACGCTATGGCGAAATGCCTTGATTCCAATAACTCAGATAATCGAATACAATTTGATGAGTTTTTAGAAAAACGTACCATACACAGCTTTATGAATGCTATTCTAAAAGAAATAGAATAATTCAAAATGGCATGCCTAAAATTCACTTTTTTCTATTGCTAGAGAATTTGGAATTAAATTTTGCTTTCTCCAAGATCGCTAAAACATGTAACCATGTATTCCGGCCTTGTAAGTAAGATTGAAAAGGAAAACCAAAGATTTTGGTGCGTTTCAGCTGCGTAGAATTTATTTTAAATACATAACAAAACTAACAACCATTGATTAAACCCATTACGTTGATTAGGTAAGTACCTTATTTTATAATGGCCTGGCCCTATAGGCTTTGGTTTGTTTATTAAAGACATCCATATCTTCCGCTGATATTTCCTCAAACGTAATGGACTTATAAAATAAAAACCACTTTTTCCTTCTCAATATATAAGGCTGATACCCGGCGTAAACAAATGATCGGGACATGTTAATATTATTCGCCTCACCAAATGAAATAATATAATTGGCACCTAATGCAATACCTTTTTCAACCAATTGGTCGAGCACTGTCGGAAAAATTCCCATCCCCCTATACTTGGGAACAGTATATACATTCTCGGCCAACAATTCATCCGCATTTAAAGTAGGAAAAATATTTCCCCAAGCTTTTTTTAGCTTCTTATTTTGGGAAGCATCTATTAGCCACACATGGCAACAGGCAATTCCCTCCTTTGTAATGCCCACATAACAGGTATGAAATTCATTTATTAGACCATCATTTTTTCGTTCCGTAAAATATTGTCCATCATCAGGTTGATAAACGCGAATACTAACTTTAACCAAACTTCTAGGTTTAGAGAACTTTATATTTAAATCTCTTTTAAATCCGTAGGCTATTTCTTCAGATCTTAAACGTCTGACCAAAGCTTGAAATACGTCCCTTATTTCCCCACTTTGGATCAATTTACATGCATACGTAATTTTTTTTCTTATTTTACCAAACATAATAAACTAAAATTAACTAAAACGAAAAAGTGCAGCACATTTGCACAGATTGATTTAAAGTTGTTGATACTTTTTTTTGTGTTAAAAAATGGGGAACAATTCTAAAATTCAATTCTATCTATTTATTTATGTTTCTCCAAAAAAGGATTACATAAGAGGATAATGGCTCATATATGAAATGTACAACATTGCCCAGACTTGTACATGACTTACCATTTTAAGCTTTCAAATTCCTAGACTGTAGAAACACTTAATTTGTAATTTCTTAATACTAGTCAAAGAATTAACGCATAATTCAACATTAATGACTACTTCATTTCCATTGTGTTTAGCGACAGGGCACAATCCTTCATGGTAAAACTCTCAAAGCCATGCTGAAGTTTTAATTTCCTGTAATGCTCCAAAACAGATTTTAAAGTTTCCATATTTCGATATGTATTTTGCCCAAAATTATGGGGATGCCACCACAAATGGTATAACAAATTATTCTTTGCGGCATAGGTCATACTATTTTTTATCCGCCTCAATTTCAATTCTTCCAATATCATCCCCCCTTTTGCCATATAGGGTCTAAAAAAACGGCTGGATGGAATGTTATAAGGCTTCTCTGAAATTAAATCTGACAATTTATAAGTATTATGACCAGAAATGTTAATGTAACAATCCAAGGTCCTATATATTTTTTTCTTTAGGGTGGTACCTTCTTTGCTATCCGGGGCAAAATACCAGGCCTCCTCATTACCCCTATAAGTCAAAATCCCCAATTCCTTACACACCTGTAAGTATTCAGGATTATATTGATTTCTTGGAAAGACCAAACTATATAATTCTATTCCCTTGGCTTTTGCTATTTCAATTGCAGACACTAAATCAGCTTTAAACGTTTCCAAAGTCTGTCCCTCTTCCTGGCAATAATAATGGGAAAAGGTATGGGTGCCAATTTCATGTTCCGGGTACTTATCTTTTATCATCTCTATCAAAGGCAGGGCAAAATGATAAGGATCATCTACCGCATTGTCCTTTACAATTCCAAAACCATCCGTATACGGAGACAGATTGGAATCCTTGTAATTCGGCTTTAAAGCTGGACTATACTTAATAAGTTCCTTTTTGTCCTGGGCAAACAACAATCCCACGGTGGCAAAAGTTGTATTGACCTCATATTCCCTGAACATGGCCAACATCTCTGGGACCAAAGCATGGACTTTTTCCAATGCGGACGAATAGTCCCCAATCTTTCGTTTATCACGAACACCCCAAAAAAGTTCAAAATCCAACGATATCACAAACTGTCCTCCAGAATTCATAAATTAAATATATGTATATGGATTAAAATTAACATTATCTACGTAATATTGATATTTCATACGTTATACGACAATTAAAAAAGACAAACCGTTGTTTTAATAATGATAATCCTATATAAATTATTTTATTAAATGCCTTCCAAAAAGTGCCCCAGCATCTTAATCTTGTGCTCGCTAGACCAATCATTGATTAGCTTCAGACTTGACATGATAAAATCATTTATGGCCAACGGTTATAAAGTATTTGCCGGCGCCCCCAATTTTCAAGACAATACGTCCCAAGCTTTGTCCGATCTAGGAGTAGTCACCATTGAGTTCCCACTGCAAAGAACCGGATTGAATCCTTGGAAAGACCTACTGTCGGTTCTCAAAATAAGAAATATCATCATAAAAAATGAAATTGACCTATTATTTCCATACACCATAAAACCAGTGATTTATGGCTCATTAGCAGGCCGATTTACAGGCACACCCGTAATTTCCCTGATAACGGGCTTAGGTTTCACCTTCAGCAAAAGTTCAATTAAAGCACGGGTATTGCAAAAAGTCACAGAGGTTCTTTATAAATTAGCACTTTCCAAGAACAAAGCTATAATATTTCAAAATTCAGATGATGTAGCCCTATTTAGGGAAAAAGGCATATTGAACAAAAACCAAAATACACATATTGTTGATGGCTCGGGAATACACTTGGAAAGATATCCCTTCAGGGAAAACAACAAGGTTTCCGATAAAATAATTTTTGTATTTGTTGCTAGGTTGATTCGCGAAAAAGGTGCAGACTTATTTATGGATGCGGCACAAAAACTGAAGACTGAATTTCCAAAAGCTGAATTTCATATTATTGGCAACATTGATAACTCACCATCATCCATCAGCCCCAATAGATTATCGGAACTTAATGAAAGAAAAATTATAACTTATCACGGTTTTAAAAAGAATGTTGAGAATTATTTAACCAACTCCGATGTTTTTGTGCTACCAACGTACTATAGGGAAGGAATTCCAAGATCTATATTGGAGGCCCTTTCCATTGGTATGCCCATCATCACCACCAATACACCAGGTTGTAAGGAAACAGTATTAAGAAATGAAAATGGAATACTTGTAGAACCCAAACAATTGAATGAATTGATTTTGGGCATTCGTTTTTTTTTAGAAAATCCGGCGGCCATAGGCCCTATGGGAAACAGAAGTAGGAAATTGGCAGAAAAAAGATTTAATGTGGATATTATAAATGATATGATTCTTAAAATCATAAATAATAATCTTTGAAATTTGCCATAACAGGCCATTAGGTTTATATTATGGTAAGATTATCTTTTTATCATTAACTGTTATTCTACGTTATCATAGTCATAAAAATGTATAAATACGAACCAACCATTTTTTTATATAGGAATTAGTAATTGAAATTTGCTATGTACCACAATTTTTTCAAAAGATTATTTGACTTTTTTTTTGCACTTATAGGCTTAGTTGTATTAAGTCCCTTAATTTTATTGTGTATACTAATCCTTATGCCCGCCACCCAAGGCAACCCGTTTTTTCTACAAAGGAGACCCGGTAAGGAGGGTAAAATTTTCACCATACTCAAGTTTAAGACCATGAACGATAGTAGGGACGATCATGGGCATCTATTGCCAGATACGGAAAGAATTACAAAAATTGGGGGGCTGATGCGAAAAGCCTCTTTAGATGAACTCCTGCAATTGGTAAATGTTCTCAAGGGCGATATGTCCATCGTTGGACCTAGGCCTTTATTAATAGAATACCTACCTCTTTACAACAACATACAGGCACAGCGCCATGATGTTCGGCCCGGAATTACAGGATGGGCACAAGTACATGGCAGGAATACGATAAGTTGGCAACAAAAATTTGAATATGATGTTTGGTATATCCATAATATAAGTCTTAAAACAGATTTAATAATCATTTTGAAAACAATAAAAAAAGTGTTGGGGAGCGAAGGTATATCGGCTAGCCCAGATATAACTATGGAAAAATTTAGAGGAACAGACCCCTAATCACTGGGTTGAAACTACCACCACCTAGGTCAGCTATGAGGGTTTTTTAATATATCTAAGGCTATAGTTTAGATCCGCGTTGATATTTTGCTATAGATCAAGAGTACGAAGGATTAAATTGGTTCAGAGGTAGAAAATCCGGCTATTCCCTTTAGGGCTAGGGAAAGAATAAGCGAATTTTCTACCTTTTGTTCTTGCCCCGGCCCTAAAAGGTAGGAAAAAAGGCCGAAAATCAAGAATTAATCAAACCATAGTTATTATAAACTAGAGCCTATGCCTATTACTTTCCACGTCATTTGGCCCGATGGGGCAAGTGGCCCTACAAAGGCGCATTGTGCTTGTTTTGGCCTTAACCGTTATCTGTTCAAAAAAATAACCTTTTCCATATTTGCATAATTAGTTTCATCAGAGAAGCAAGACACAAAGCTATTGGGAAACCCTTATAATGACCACAATCCCTGTACAATTAATTCATAGAATAGATTATGAAATTATGATAGTCCATATACCCACGTAATGAAGCTAACAAAACTATATAACCTGTTCTTCTACAACATTAAAGTGTAAAAAACACAATCCAATTAAGGAGTACAATTAATGAACTCAGCCTATATTTCGTCTATTCATCGAATTATTAAGTTCTTTTTATATTGAACCAGAGATTTTACATTACCTTTACAATTAAATAATTCAATTTAAAACAGTTTAAATTGTAGACCATTATTAGGTTTTTAAATTATAGAATATATTGATCTCCCCTAAAAAGATATATCTTTCCCCCCCACATATGTGTGGTTCTGAGCAAAATTATATCGCTCAGGCATTCAACAATAATTGGATTGCCCCCATAGGAAACAATATTGACCTTTTTGAAAACTCCTTGGGGAAATTTATAAAGGAAGGGGTTTACGTCACTGCCCTAAATTCTGGAACAGCGGCTATTCATTTGGCCCTCATAATACTAGGCATTTCCAAAGGTGATGAAGTTATATGCCAAACCTTAACTTTTGCCGCCTCTGCGAATCCCATTAGATACCTTGGTGCCACTCCCATATTTGTAGATAGTGAATCGGACACATGGAATATATCCCCAGTTTTAATGGAGCGCGCCATTAACCATAGAATAAAACTGGGTAAGAAACCTAAGGCCATAATTGCAGTACACCTGTATGGAATGCCATATAAGGTCAACGAAATTAGAAAAATTGCCGATAAATATGGAATTCCAATTATAGAGGATAGCGCAGAAGCGTTGGGAAGTACCTTTAGGGGTGTTCAATGCTGCAGCTTTGGAGACTTGGGCATTGTATCCTTTAACGGCAATAAGATTATTACTACTTCGGCCGGAGGGGCCTTGGTTACCAAAAATCTGGACATAAAGAAAAAAGCAATCTATTTGGCAACCCAAGCACGTGACAATGCCCCATATTACCAGCATTCGGAAATTGGATATAATTATAGAATGAGTAATATTCTTGCTGGTATTGGCAGGGGGCAAATGGAAGTTTTGAACAAAAGAATTGAAGCTAGGCGGAATATATATGATAATTACAAGAATAAATTGGAGAGATTTCCAAATATCGATTTCTTAAATGAACCAAAGGGTCATTTTTCCAATAGATGGCTAAGTTGCATTTTAACCGCATCCTATGAGCTTAGAGAGGAAATCCGTCTTTCCCTGGAAGCCAATAACATAGAATCCAGACCATTATGGAAACCACTGCACCTGCAACCCGTATTCATTAAATTTCCAAGTTATATAGATGGAACTTCAGAAGATATCTTTAATCGGGGATTATGCTTGCCGAGCGGCTCAAATCTTGAAGAGGCTGATCAAGAGCGAGTTATTTCTGTCATTTCGAGTATAATTTCCCGTAGAGCACTTAAATTAGCATAGGCAGGTAATAATGCCCACCCATTTTTTACATTAAAATAGTGTAAACGTAGTACTATTAAGTAACGGAATTTTCATTCTTATGGAATATCGATTTTAAGGTCATAAATATGATTTTCAAATCGGTCAACAAGCCCTTTTCCCTAATATATTTTTTGTTCAATTCCAATTTCAATGGCATTACTTCTTCAATATATTTTTTCTCAGGATTACTGGACGAATTTAAAATTTCGTTTTCATTTCTAAAGTAAATAGAAGCATAATCGGTAATTCCCGGTTTAATGGAAAGAACAACCCTATCCTCCTTGGAATATAAATTTACATACTTTGAAACTTCGGGCCTGGGACCTACCAGACTCATATCACCTAAAAGGACATTGATCAATTGGGGCAATTCATCCAATTTGTATTTTCTAAGATAATACCCTACGGGAGTAACTCTGGGATCGCGATCACCAACCGTTAAAAGTCCTTTTTTATCCGAACCTGTAAACATGGTCCTAAACTTCAAAATATTAAAGTTTACACCATTTAAACCTACCCTACTTTGTTTATAAAAAACACCACCTTTGGAAGATAATGTTATGGCCAGTGAAACAATTAACAGGATGGGGGAAATAAGTAATAGGCCTAGACCGGAACTTAGTATATCAAAGCTTCTCTTGAGCATAAAGCACTTGTTCTACGGATTCACACACCACCTTAATGACATAGGCAATGTCCTCTTTGGATAATTGTGGATAAATTGGCAAGGATATTTCATTGGCATATTGCTTGTAGGCATTTGGATAGTCGTTAATAGAATAACCCATTTCCTTGAATAAGGAAAGCAATGGCAGTGGTTTGAAGTGAACGTTTACAGCAACATCAAAGTTGGCAATAAGTGTTATGATTTGATCACGCTCATCCTCGTTTATTCCTTCGATCCGTAACGCATATATATGGCACGAGGAACGTTTGATATTGGATTTATATTGAGGAGTAATTGCCCAATCCTTATTGGAGAAATGATCATTGTAATCTTCAAAAATTCTTATTCTTTCCGGGAGTGCCATACTAGTATAACTTTCCATTTGACCTATTCCTATAGCTGCCAATACATCGGGCATATTTATTTTTAAACCTGGATAAATAATATCGTAACTCCATGCCCCGGCCTTACTCTTTGTAAAGGCATCTTTTGTTTGACCATTTAAGGAATAGCATCTTAGTGTATTGTACAATTCCTCATTGTTAAATGGAAGTGGTAAATTTAAACATATTGCCCCGCCTTCCGCAGTAGTAACATTTTTTACTGCATGAAGTGAAAATATGGTAACATCTGTCAACACTCCGGTCTGTTTGCCTTCATACTCTGCCCCAATGGAATGGGCCGCATCCGATACCACCAAGATTCTGCCCAAAGTCTCCTGAATTTCGTTATCGGCCTGAAATAATTGCTTTTTTTGACGAACCAATTCATTAATTTGGCGATAGTCGCAAGGCCACCCTGCTATATCAACAGGAAATATCACCTTGGTTTTATTGGTTATAGCTTTTTCAATTGCTTCCAAGGATATGTTGAAATCATCATCAGAGACATCCACCATTACCGGTTTGGCGTGGGCATGTATGACAGCAAGTGCCGTAGCAGAATAAGTATAGGCCGGGATAATAACCTCATCCTCTGGTTGCACCCCAAACCATTTTAGCATTAGCAAAGCACCGGAGGTCCACGAATTTACACATAGAACTTGTGGAGCCTTTGTTAGTTCACATATCTGGCCCTCCAATTTTTTCACTTTAGGACCGGTAGTAATCCACCCGGATTCAAGAGAATCCAATACCTCATTTTTTACAGATTCATTGATAAAGGGGGGAGAAAATGGAATTTTCATATTGCTTTTTTATATAATTCTATATACTTATCACTAATAACGTCCAAACTAAATTGCTTAACATGCAGCCTTGCGTTTTTTCCCAACTCAGCCGCAAATTCCCTATCCGAAGCTAATTGGATCATGGCGTTTGCCAAATCCTCCGAATTATCCACTTCAATATGGAGGCCTTCTTGTAAATGTCTGATAATTTCATTCGTTCCAGGAACATCGGTCGTAATACTGGGCAACCCCAAAGCAGAAGCTTCCAATAACACTCTGGAAAATCCCTCTCTAAAAGTAGGCAGGACAAATGCATCCGAATCCAGCATTAATTCTTGAACATCCTTTCTTGGGCCCAACCAATCAACAACATTGCTGTACTGTTCAACAATCTGTAAATTTAATCTTTTAGACTCTTCTTCCAATGGACCTACCAATAAAAATTTAAACCTGTGATTGTTGTCCCTACAAATTTTTGCCGCTTCCAAATAATTAATAATTCCCTTTTCATAGACCAATCTTGACACACATATGAAAGTAAAATCCCTATCCTTATTTATCGTTCTTTCCTTACTATTGGTAAGCTCTATGCCACTGCCGTAAATTAAGGAACTATTGGAAGTATTGACCAACTTATTATCTATAAAATACTTTCTATCGTCTTCATTTTGAAATGTGGTATGGTACACTCTGCCCCTAACCAGAAAATGACACGTTTTATAAAAAATTCTAAATATTTTAAATTTTAGGGCATTGGACATAAAGATGGTACCCATGCCCGTAATCGTCCTAATTATTTTGGATTTAAGGCCAAATGTTGCGAACGGTAGGATAAAGGCCGGTTTCGTATCAAATGTCTGGACAATGTCAAAGTTATTGCTTTTAAGAATTCTTCTATATGCCAAAATGGTCTTAAAGTCGGAAATGGGATTAAATTTTCTATTTAAATTATAACCTAAATAACGAATACCTTCAGGATAAGCATAATCCTTGGTCCCCAAAATGGTTACATCAAAATTATTGCGAATTAAACACTGCGCCAACCCTATTCTCTTATGGGCATCCTCACTTCCAACCAAACAAATACTTACTTTTTTATTCATCAAAAGGGATTCCTATAAATTTCTATCCACTACAAAGAAACCACTTAGTTGTTGCCATATAATATATTGTAGGTAAAACTACAATTTTAAACGTTAAATAGTAATTATGGCTAAAGTTTGGAATTGAAAAGCAGATTATCCCAATTGTCCTATACCATTTTTGGACATTATTTTTACTATGTATTTCGATGATATCCAATAGTATTGTAATTGGATTTTACTATATTGCTGTGACAATAGCACCAAAATCCAAAACTTCTCCCACCAACAATCATTTAACCCCCATAATTTTGCTTTTGGCCGAATTATAGGCACAATAATATTCTGTTTTAAGAATAACAATTAAGTTTACAAGCCGAAAAGGTAATTCTACGAAATTAACATAAATTATTTTATAAAATGATAACACAAATTGAAACCAAGGGTAAAATAAAGGATTACATAATCAACGCTACCCTATCCGACAACAAGGCCATTGCTGATGATACATTAATTTTTGAAACCGGTCTATTAGATTCTATGGGACTATTATTCCTTATTGAGTATTTGAAAGAAGAATTTAACGTTGAAGTGAGTGATGAAGAGCTATTACCGGAAAATTTTGAATCTGTCAACAGTATTATAAAGTTCATTGAAGGCAAACTATAATTATTAATTAACAATTATCAATAGATATGTGCGGTATCGCCGGTTTCTATAATTTCCAAACTGGTAAGCAGGATCAGCCAACCGCTACGCTGCGCCGAATGCTTACGCGTATCAAACATAGGGGGCCAGACCAAAGTGGGGTATACCTGACCAACTCCGTTGGTTTGGGAAGTGTTAGATTAAGCATTGTGGATTTGAGTAGTGGTACTATGCCAATTTCCAATTTTGACGATTCATTATGGATTGTCTTTAACGGTGAAATATTCAATCATATTGAATTGAGGCAGGAACTTGAATCTAAAAACCATAAATTTAAAACCCATAGTGATACCGAGGTAATTGTTCATTTATACGAGGAATATGGGCCAGAATTCGTCCATAAACTAAACGGTCAATTTGCCATTGCCATTTGGGATAAAAATAAAGAGGAATTGTTTTTGGCGAGAGATAGGGTTGGCATTAGGCCGCTTTATTATACCGAGGTGGGAGATTCATTTGTTTTTGCCTCTGAAATTAAGAGTATGTTGGAATTTCCAGGTTTTAAACCAAAACTTTCACCTATGGCCGTTTCGGAATATTTCACATTCTGGACTTCTATTTCCCCGGGTACTGCTTTTGAAGGTATTTTTGAAGTTCCTCCTGGAAGTTACATGACTATCAACAAACATTCCAAAAACATCACATCTTATTGGGAATTGCCCTTATACAAACCCGGTGAATACAAGTATACCAAAGTTGAAGAAGCAGCTAAGGAATTTGAAAGAATTTTTTCCGATGCCGTAAGACTGCGGTTAAGGGCAGACGTGCAAGTAGCGGCATATCTTAGTGGAGGTCTGGATTCCAGTGTAACAACCTCTTTTATTAAAAGTATATCCCCTGATAACTTACAAACCTTTTCCATTGGGTTTACAGAAAAAGATTATGACGAATCCTCCTATCAAAGTATAGCAGCCGACTATTTTAAAACGCAGCATTCCAGTGTAGTTTGTGGTCCAAATGACATTGCCAATAACTTTAAAGAGGTAGTTTGGCATTCAGAAGCGCCTTTACTGCGCACCGCTCCTACTCCAATGAGTCTATTGGCCAAAAGTGTGCGCGACCAAAATATTAAGGTTGTCATAACTGGTGAAGGTGCTGACGAACTTTTGGGCGGTTACAATATATTTAAGGAAACTAAAATCAGGCGATTTTGGGCAAAGGACCCCACATCAAAATATCGTCCACTTTTGCTAAAGAAATTGTACCCCTACTTGCCCCAAATGAACAATGCGAACAACAATGTCCTTAAAATGTTCTTCGGGTACAAACTTAAAGAAACCTCCTCCCCTATCTATTCACACTTATTAAGATGGAACAACACCTCTAGAATTAATAATTATTTAACCAAGGAATACAGGGAGGCCATAGGTGACTACAATCCAATAAATATCATTGAACAAAAATTTAGCGAAAAACTTAACGGCCTTGATTCTTTGGCCAAAGCACAGTGGTTAGAGCTAAATATATTCATGTCGGGCTACCTTTTATCATCTCAAGGCGATAGGATGGGCATGGCAAATTCCATTGAGGGAAGGTATCCATTTTTAGATCACAGGGTGATAGAATTTTGTATGGGCTTACATCCCGATTTAAAGCTTAATGGGCTAAACGAAAAGTATCTCTTAAAAAAATTAATGAAAGATCGCTTACCCGATGTTATTTTAAACCGGCCCAAGCAAGCCTATAGGGCTCCCATACGTAGTTCGTTTGTTTCCGACAACCTGCCAGCCTACCTTAAAGACATGCTTTCCGAAAAGGCAATTGTACAGGCGGGAATATTTAATCCAGATCACGTAAACCAGTTGCTTAACAAAATGAAAAGTAAAAATCAAGTATCGGAAATAGACAATATGGCGATTACCGCAATTTTGTCTACACAAATACTAAATGACCTTTTCATAAACAGATCTATACAAGAATTAAACGAAGATGAACTCGTTGAACTCGACAAGATCATATTAGACTTTTAAACCTAAATAAAACATTTTTATGAAACCATTTTCAAAAGACATTCTACACATTGAAAACATTGATGAAGTTTGCAATAATATCATCGCCAAATTAAAGACAGACGTCGCCCAAAAATTACAGCGTAGAGGAGCCGTGATAGGCATAAGCGGTGGCATCGATTCATCTGTTTGTATGGCCTTATCGGCGAAAGCTTTTGGTCCGCAGAACGTAACAGCTATAATGTTGCCCGAGCAAGATTCCAGTGATGACAGTAAAAATCTTGCCTTGAAACTAGCAAATAAATTCAATGTTAAAACATTGGAAGAAAACATTACAAAAGCTCTTGACGGATTTGGTTGTTATGAAAGAAGGGACGAGGCTATTGCCAACGTAATAACCAATTTTGACCCAAAAGTGGATAAAGCCAAAATTGAGATCAAGCAAAATATAGGTCAAAACATTCCAGCTATATTTTCTATTACTGTTATAAAGCCCAATGGGGAAGTAATCAGCAAGTTGCTACCTGCCAAGGAATATCTGCAAATTGTTGCCTCCACCAACTTTAAACAACGCAGCAGGATGTCCATGTTATACTATCATGCCGAAAGACTTCATTGTGCCGTTATTGGAACACCAAACAAGCACGAGGTTGAACAAGGTTTTTTTGTAAAGTACGGTGATGGTGGTGCAGATGTAATGCCAATTGGACACTTATATAAAACACAGGTATATCAGTTGGCCAAACACTTGGGTGTTCCTCAGGAAATAATTGATAGAACCCCAACTACCGATACCTATACCGCAGAACAGACTCAGGAAGACTTTTTCTACCAAATGCCATTTAAGGAAATGGATCTAGTATGGTACGGTTGGGAGAATAATTATCCAGCAGAAGAAGTTGGAAAGGTAATGGGCAAAACGACCCAAGAAATCGAAAATATTTATAAGAGTTTTGAAAGAAAGAAAAAAACCACTGAATATTTGAGAATGAAACCAATATTCTAAATCTATAACCACTTTATTTATGAATGTTTTTGATTATTTATTTGCCTCAACACAAAATCTTGAAAAGGATTTTGTGTTGGGACCTAAAGAAACAATTTCATATAAAAAACTTCATGAAGATAGTTTAAAGGTTGCCGCGTATCTAAAACACAATATAGGCGAAGATCGAAACGTAATTTTGATCAGTCCCAACTCAGTTTTTTTCATTACCGCTTACCTCGGTATACTTAAATCCGGCAACGTTTGTGTGCCTCTTAATTTCGCAATTGAGCAGGAAAATTTGGATTTTATTGTAAAGGCTACGGATTGTACCACTGTTTTTATGGCCAAGAGCTTACAATCCCAACAACAAGTGGCAAACGGTGTACAACCTTTTGATGAAACTGCCCTTGGCGAAATTATCAACAGCCAGGAATCCGTTTTCTTCGATCCTAAATTTGATAAAAATAGGTTGGCGGAAATTATTTTTACCTCTGGATCAACAGGGACACCAAAAGGGGTCATGATCAGTCATCAAAATGTTATAGCCAATACCCAATCAATAATTGAATACTTGAGCCTATCATCCAAGGACGTAATTGGAGTTGTTTTACCCTTTTTTTATTGTTATGGTCTTTCCTTGTTACATACCCATTTACGGGTGGGAGGATCTATAGTGTTAAATAACAGCTTTATTTTTTTAGGGTCGGTAATAAATGACTTAAAAAAATATAAATGTACAGGGTTTGCCGGAGTTCCTAGCCATTTCCAAATTTTGCTAAAAAAGTCCAAAAATTTCAAGAATACTGATTTTCCCGATCTAAGGTATGTTACACAGGCCGGAGGCAAATTACACAATATTTTTATTGACGAATTTGTCGAAGCCTTTCCCAAAATTGAATTTTTTGTCATGTACGGACAAACCGAAGCAACGGCACGTTTATCTTATTTACCGCCAAGTATGATCCGTAAAAAAAAGGGATCTATTGGTAAAGGTATCCCAGGTGTATCATTAAAAATTGTAAATAATTATGGGCACGTGGTTAATTCTGGAGAAGAAGGAGAACTAATGGCGAAAGGGGAAAATATTATGATAGGATATTATAAAGATCCGGAGGAAACCAAAAAAGCCATAATAGATGGATGGCTTTGTACTGGGGATATCGCCGTTGCCGACAACGATGGCTACCTTTATCTTATGGCCCGTAAAAAGGAAATTATTAAAGTAGGTGGAAAGCGCGTTAGCCCTAAGGAGATAGAAGAGGTTATTCTGTCCGTTTCGGAGGTAGTGGATTGCACCATTTCTGGCGTTGAAGATGATATACTAGGGGAGGCAATAAAAGCTGTTATTGTGCTTAACGGCCCGATGGACCAACAAGCAATGAAGGATAAAATCCTACTGAGGTGTTCTGAGAAATTATCACTATATAAGATCCCCCAACAAATTGAATTCGAGAGTAATATATCGGTTAATTCTACCGGTAAGAAAATAAAAAAATAAAATATTCCGTTCCAATTACAATACTGGACTATAAATTAAATGGAAAAACAAACACCATATATATTATATTCAGTAAGATTGAATGCCGGATATTCTTACCTTTCTGAAAGTACTTTGCAAGGGGAAGATTCACTTTAGATTAGTTTATTTTATAAAGATTACTCGATCCATGCCGCACATTAGCATTGTAGAAAAGAAAGGGGAATGGGATGACTTGGTAGCATCCTTTGAACATTCGGACTTCTATCATACTTATGATTACCACATAATAACTAAAAATAATAACGATCGCCCCATACTCATTAAGTATATTGAGGAAGATAAAACAATTGCATTGCCTTTATTGATAAGGGAAATCCCCGGTTCTTCATTTAAGGATGCAACTTCTGTTTACGGTTATGCTGGGCCATTGACCAAAAACCTGGGTGTTACATACGACAACCTTCATTTTAGGACACTACTACAGAATTTTTTTCTTAAAATTAATATAGTTGCAATTTTTTCGCGATTAAATCCATTTATTCCTTTACAGTCCACGGTCTTGGAAAATCTTGGCAAAATTTCCATTGCTGGAAAAATTGTGAATATAGATCTAACCCAGGATCTTGAGACACAAAAGAAATGTTATAATCGTAGACTTAAATCCTATATCAACAAATCCAGAAATCATTATACAGCAAAATCAGCCACCACCGATAGTGAAATTATTGCGTTTATCGACTTGTATTATGAAAATATGAGCCGAGTAAATGCAACAAAAGGTTACTTCTTTAGCCGTGATTACTTCTTTAATCTTTTTAATTGTAGTGATTTTAAAACCGAAGTCCTAATTGCAGAAGACAATAAATCCAAGAGAATTATTGCAGGCGCCATGTTTATAAAAAAAAATAATATTGTTCAATATCATTTATCAGGGGCTTCTGAGGATTTTCTACATTTAAACCCAATTAAAATGCTTATTGACGAAATGCGCATTAAGGCCACCAAAGAAAATTTTAAATACCTAAATTTGGGTGGGGGCTTAGGAAGCAGTGAAGATTCACTATTTCGCTTTAAGTCTGGATTTTCCAAAAATTTTAAAGAATTCAAGTTATGGAAATACATAGTAAATGATTCTGTCTACACAGAGCTGACCATTCGGAACCAACAAGGGCTACACTCTTCCAATAACGACAATATAAACGCCTATTTCCCGGCATATAGATGGGAAGGTCAGGCATAACACCCTAAAATACAACTCATGATCGACAATCCGTTTCTTTCGGATACTTTCACAAAGATTTGGTTAAGACATTTCAACCAAGATAAGCCCACTTATTCTTTTCCATGTTTTAACCCATTATCCTTCGTCAAATCTTCTAGGTGGCCTATCTATGTCAATACCGGTAAAAATTATACCAAAGGAATCTCCTATTCACTTTTTGATGACCGGACTGAAGGAGTAGAAAACAAAGTTTTTTTAATTTATGATGTCCCAACATTCCTGGATTTGGAATTGAATAGTTCCAACACTAAATTAAAACTAACTAAAATACTACAATACCCTGGTTATTTGGTAGATCTTGGGAATTACACGGATTTTAACCAATACTTTTCAACCTCATTTAGCAAAAGTTCCAGATACAAACTGAACAAATACAAAAAACGGCTGGAGAGTTGTTTTGATATTTCATATAAAATGTATTATGGCGCCATAGATCCCGATCAATACAGGACCATTTTTGTGTATTTTAAGCAACTATTGGAAAAACGATTTTTGGACAAAGGTACTACCAACAATAATCTAGACCCAAAGGAATGGAACTTTTATACCGAGGTGGCATATCCAATGATCCTTGAAAAGAAAGCCTCACTTTTTGTAATTTATAATGGGGATACCCCCATTGGTGTAACCTTAAACTATTTTTCAGATACTATTGTTTTCGACGCTATAACCGTTTTTGATATTGATTATGAAAAGTTTCATTTGGGATCGGTTACTATTATGAAGCTTATTGAATGGTCCATAAATCAAAAGTTTAAATATTTTGATTTCTCAAAGGGTTATTTCGACTATAAAAAAAGATGGGCTACTAAGGAGTATTATTTTGAATATCACCTGTATTACGATAAATCATCTATAATATCAATTGTATTAGGTAATACCATAGCATTATATTTTAATCTTAAACAATATTTCAGGGATAAGAATCTGAATGCCAAAATTCATAAGTTGACTTTTTGGTTTAGAAACCTACAAGTCAAGAAGAATGAAAGGGAAAGGTACCTGTCTATACCCATAGAGGGTGAGATGAATTTGGAAAAATTTATTGAAATAAACAGGGATAGTGATGAATGGCAGGATTTAAAGTCCAATATTTTTGAGTTTTTATATCTGAACAACTCATCTGAAAAAGATTTGAAGGTCAAAAAAAGTACTCTGGATAAAAACAGATTTGTACTCGAGTGTAAAGACAAGAGGGTGATTCTCACTATGTCAAAATCCAATTAGATAATGAAAAATTATAAAATTTCCAAAGAATTGGTACATGGATATCAATAATCCGTCCCAAAAAATAGTAATGATTTGTGGCCCTGGAGAGTATCCTATAATGGTGTACAACTATTTAATTGAAAACGGCCTTCAAATTGAGCGGCTAATTATTGAGCAACCTGTAAATACTCAAATTTTTCTAAAGCGAAGAATTAAAAAATTAGGTGTATTAAATGTTCTAGGTCAAGTCTTAAATCGCGTACTAATTGTTCCCCTACTAAAAATAGAGGCAACAAAAAGATTGCTAATAATCAAGGAATTGGGGCAACTTAATAGCACACCTGCTAAAAATGACATTATCTCAAAAGTCCCATCTGTCAATTCCACGGAATGTTTAAATATCTTACAACAACTAAATCCAGAGGTGGTAGTAGTTGTTAATACCAGAATTTTGGGTAATAAAACCTTAACTTCCATCCAAGGAAAATTTATTAATATTCATGCGGGGATTACACCAAACTACAGAGGATGGCATGGTGGATACTGGGCTCTTGTAAATAACGATAGTGCCAATTGTGGAACTACAATTCACTTGGTTGATAATGGGATAGATACAGGAGGCGTGTTGTACCAAAAAAAAATCAACCCAACAAATCAAGATAATTACTACACCTATCCATTTCTTCAACTTATTGCCGGTTTACCAATTTTAAAAAAAGCGATTAAAGATATATTAAATGAAAATTATGAAATAAAAATATGGAATAAAAATCATGAAGGAAACTTATATTACCACCCAACTATTTGGGAATACATTTCTAATCGGTTAAATAAAAAAGTTAAGTAATCCACTTCTGTTAAGTCCATTAAAATTTGAGTTCTTTTTAGCTTTATATCTTCTTAAGACCTTAACTATTCTAAACTTAGGTCGGGACCTTTTTATGTAATTTTTTACTGGGTAAGATATTGGAAATAGGATTGGGCTCGTACAATTTTATAGGAAGATGGAATAATGAACTTATAATTTTGAACACCATTTTATTTCCCAGAATCAAAGTCCTTACACGATCAAAGTCCATTCATAGTTGGCTCCTTTAAATTTTTAACCAATTGAAATGAAAAAACATTATTTTAGGACTGAAATATCTAAGTTCTATATTATGAACATTACGAGGTTAAATTGGATCACTATAGTACTATAAAGATTGCTAAAATTACATATAACATCCCTTTGTACCATTCCAAGTAGCATACGCTCATAAAATTGTATGTAATTTCTCTATTTGTTATTTAACTTTTCTTCCTTTAAATTATAATTAATGTAATAGCGTCATTTTTTTAAGCTAAAGAGCTAGTAATCAATCTGTATTAACGTACATTTATATATAGTCTCCCCTTAATTTTTCAACTTGGTATTTTATTTTCTATGAAACTACGAATTCAAGCTTTCGCGGCATACTTCCTAATTTTCCTCATATCGGCATTAGGCCAAGCCCAAGTAACCTATGAGGATGCCTTTCCCGGCCTTAGCTTTGAATATCCCACGGAAATAGTGAACCCAGGTGATGGTACCAACAGATTATTCGTCCTGGAACAGGCGGGAAGGATAAAGGTCTTCCTGAACAATGAAAACACTGCGGTCGCGGAGACCTTTTTGGATATTACCTCAACCGTGAGCTTTTCCAGCGGTCAGGAAATTGGACTGTTGGGACTGGCCTTCCACCCGGATTATGCCAGCAACGGTCTTTTCTATGTTTACCACACCAGGCAGAGCAGTGTTTCGGGGGTCAATGTGGAGATCGTTTTGGCGCGTTACAGCGTTAGGGCGGACAACCCCAACCAGGCGGATCCTTCGTCCCGATTGGATATCTTAAGTTTCGACAAGAACCAGGGACAGTCCAACCACAACGGGGGCAAGATCGCTTTCGGGCCAGACGGATACCTCTACGTCTCAATAGGCGATGGCGGAGGGGGCGGAGATCCCAACAAGAACGCACAGAACCTGGAGAACGTCTTCGGGAGCATTCTGAGGATAGACGTGGACCTGGACGGGGATAACCCCGTGGAGTCCAACCCGGACCTGCCGGACGGCAACTATGAAATACCCGCGGACAATCCCAGGGTGGGACAAAACGGTTTGGACGAACAATACGCCTGGGGGATAAGGAACACATGGAAATTCTCCTTTGACACGCCTTTGGGAAATATGTGGGGGGCCGATGTGGGACAAGGGGACAGGGAAGAGATAAACCTGATCCTAAAGGGGGGAAATTATGGGTGGAACAGGTTCGAGGGGAAGACCACGGAAGATGGGGCCACCGTTTTGGCCACTACGCCCGACATAAAGCCCATATTTGAATATGGCAGGGGCAACGGGGACATCTCCATAACCGGGGGGTATGTATACAGGGGCGCTAGCAACAATCCCCAGATAAAGGACAAGTATATCTTTGGCGACTATATCTCTGGCAGGGTATGGGCCCTCAGTTACGACCCCTCTTCAGGGGACGCCACATCCGAGCTGCTTTTTAGGACCAACGGGCAGTACATCTCATCCTTTGGCCTGGATGAAACGGGAGAACTTTACTTTAGCGATTATGGAACATCATCAAAACTCTACAAAATAATCGGAGGCAACAATGGCCCCCAGACCATTGCGGTCAACGGAGTTGGCGATTGGTACGGCATGGGGGAAGGGGCCAATGGGACCGTTAACGCAATGGCGGCCACGAGCGACGATGCTATCGTTGTTGCCGGAGGCTTTACCGCAGCAGGCAATATGGCCCCGTCCAATATCGCCCTGTACGACCCAGATCTGGGATGGAACGAATTGGCCAATGGCGCCAACGGGGACATAAAAAGTGTTGCCATAGATAGTGAGGGCAACGTTTTTGTGGGAGGCGATTTTACCCAAATAGGCGGGATCCCTGCAAACAACATTGCCCTTTGGAGCGGAAGTTGGTCCGCACTGGGCCAAGGGACCAACGGCCCCGTCTCCAGTATCGCAATCGCGCCGGACAATAAAGTGTACGTTGGCGGTACCTTCGAAATCGCCGGCGGCACCACTGTAAACAACATTGCCCTTTGGTCCGACAGCTCTTGGCTGCCATTGGCGGACGCCACTACCGGGACAGCGGGGACCAATAATGAGGTGCGCGCCATTTCAATAGATCAAAGCGGCCATATCTACATCGGGGGGAATTTCGACTCGGTGGGAGGAGAATCGGCTCCTAGGATCGCGGTTTGGGACGGCACCGATTGGAGTACTTTGGGCCAGGGAACTAGCGGCTTCGTCCAGGCAATAGCTATTACACAGGAACATATATATGCAGGGGGAAATTTCGCCATTGCCGGAAACAACACCGTGAACAGGATCGCGCGATGGGACCGTACGTCCTTGCTATGGGAAACCATGGGACAGGGGCTTAGCGGCAATGTGAACGCACTGGCCATAGATGGCGACTACCTGTATGCAGGGGGAAATTTCGAAACGGCCTCCAATGAGGCGGACATCAACATGATCGTAAACAATATTGCCCGATGGAGCGAGGACAACGGCTGGGAGGCTCTGGGCAACGGAACCGATGTTGGGGTCGGCAACAGCGTAAACTCCTTGACGTTCGACGGCACAAAATCCAGGTTGTATGTCGGAGGTACTTTTGACAGTGCAGGAGAAGACAGTGCAAATAATATTAGCCAATGGAGTTTAAATCTAATTTGCCCGCCATCTACAAGTACAGAATATACGATTAATGGAACAGCAGATAGTGGCCTTAACGAAATAACGGTCCAGGAAGGTTCGGAATTAATATTAAGTATGCTACCAAATGAAATTGGATTCACAATCGAACTAATGGATGGCTCTTTGGTTTTAGGTGACCTTACTATAAACAATATTAACAAATCCCATGAAGGAACTTATACTTTCGAAACTGACGACGGTTGTATACAAACTCTAAAAATCATTGTAGAATTCATAATTCAGGATGGCGACAATGATGGCATACCCGACAATCTTGACCAATGCCCCAATACAGCACCTGATGAAGCTGTAGACAATCTTGGATGCACAATTTCTGAATTACCAATTGATAATTATACTATTACGGCATCAGGACTCAGCTGCAATGGTTCTGACAACGGCATAATAACTGTTTCATCCAAAAACAAAAATTTTGATTCATCGGCTATGTTAGTTGGACAAGATGTAAATAACACCTATACCTTTACAGAAAATGTTGAAATAACTAATTTAAAATCAGGACTATATGAAATATGCTTGACTAATCAAGGTTTCCCCAACTATAATAATTGTTCAAATATTGTAATTACCCAACCGGAAGAATTGTTGGTGACAACAGCCTTGGATACCAAAAACCATATTCTAACACTAAAAATGAGCGGTGCCAATAATTATAAGATAACCCATAACGGATCCTATTTTAACACCAGTGAAAATACATTTAAATTAATATTGGATCAAAATATCAACATCATTCAAGTCTCAACAGATTTAAGTTGTCAAGGTTTACATGAAGAGATAATTACATTAAAAAATTCGTTCATACACCCGAATCCCTTTGACCACCATGTAATACTATCAGCTTTTAGGGAAACCAATGGGGAAATCGAAATTTCTATTTATTCAACAGCAGGCGAATTAATCATGTCTTCTTCCTTCAAGTACCAAAATGGTACGGCACAACTAGAAATTCCCAACCTCTCATCAGGAACTTATTATTTATTAGTCAATGACGGGATATCCATAGATACCCACAAAATAGTCAAACAATGAAAATAGTATTAATTTCAGGATTCATATTCCTTTTGACAGCCTCATGTAGCAAGGACAATAATTCGAAGGAGAATGTAGAGGTTACCCCGAGGCAAATCGAATTGATTTTTCCTGAAAACGTTTCCGAATGTATAGAGGGAAGTGTTATTTCGGTAACACAAAGTGAAGTAGTTTTCAGATGGGCGCCATTGGAGAACACGGACACCTATGAGGTACATATCACAAACCTATTTTTATCTGAAACAAGAACTTATTCAACCCAAAATACACAATTGCCCATTACCATCCAAAGAGGTACCCCCTATACTTGGTACATTTCCTCTCCAAATAATCCCATGTCAATACCTAGCGATACTTGGTCCTTCTATAATTCAGGTAACCAAACGGAATATTATATCCCATTTCCGGCCCAATACATTCAACCAGAAAATGGGACCATTCTGACCACCAATCTAAATTCAGTTATCTTGGAATGGATTGGAAATGATCTGGATTCAGATATTTTGGAATATGACGTTTATTTCGACGAAACAACTCCTCCAGCCATTTATCAGGAGAAATACAATAAGAACAGCATTACCATAGTTACCTTATCTTCAGGTAAAAAATATTATTGGAGAATTTCCACAAGGGATGTATTGGGCAATGAATCCAACTCAAATATTTTTACCTTTGAAGTCGAATAGAATGGCATCCTAATATATTATCCTTCTATTTTAATCCCTGATACAATTTAGATTCAAGAAGATAAACGATATATTTATATTATGAATTAATTAAGGACAATTATGGCTTTAAACTTAAAAGCAAAATCAGGAAAAAGAACATCTCTAATATGTTTGGTTTTCTTCATTGGAATAATCTATTGCCATTCCCAAGTAACTTATCAAGATGCCTTTCCAAACCTTAGTTTCGAATATCCCACGGAAATAATGAATGCCAATGATGGCACGAACAGGTTGTTCGTTCTGGAACAAGCCGGACGAATAAAGGTTTTCCAGAACGACCAAGGCACTACCGTAGTGAATACTTTTCTAGACATCCAGAGTACCGTCAGTTTTTCCTCTGGGCAGGAAATTGGACTTTTAGGACTAGCCTTTCATCCTAATTTCAGACAAAACAGATATTTTTATGTTTACCACACACGACAGAGCAGTGTCTCCGGTATCAACGTAGAGATCGTTTTGGCCAGGTACACCGTAATGGCCAACAATCCAAACCTTGCTGATGCTTCAACCCGGTTGGAAATCTTAAGCTTCGACAAGAACCAAGGCAATTCCAACCATAATGGCGGTAAGATCGCCTTTGGCCCGGACGGCTACCTTTACCTCTCCATAGGGGACGGAGGCGGTGGCGGCGACCCCAACAAGAACGCACAAAATTTGAACAACGTCTTTGGAAGCATCCTTAGGATAGATGTTGACCTCGATGGGAATAACACCGTTGAATCAAACCCAGACGAGCCCAACGGCAATTATGAGATACCCTCCGACAATCCCAGGGTGGGACAAAATGGATTGGACGAACTCTTTGCCTGGGGAATAAGGAACACTTGGAAGTTCTCCTTTGACCGACCTACAGGGCGCATGTGGGGAGCCGATGTGGGACAAGGGGACATGGAGGAGATCAACCTTATCGTAAAAGGAGGGAATTATGGATGGAACAGGTTCGAGGGGAATACTGTTGAAGACGGATCCACAGTACTGGCCACCACCCCGGATTTAAAGCCCATCTTCGAATATGGCAGGGGCAATGGGGACATCTCCATAACCGGGGGGTATGTATACAGGGGCGCAAGCAACAATCCCCAGATAAAGGACAAGTATATCTTTGGCGACTATATCACTGGCAGGGTATGGGCCCTTGGTTACGACCCCTCTTCAGGGGACGCCACATCCGAGCTGCTTTTTAGGACCAACGGGCAGTACATCTCATCCTTTGGCCTGGATGAAACGGGAGAACTTTACTTTAGCGATTATGGAACATCATCAAAACTCTACAAAATAATCGGAGGCAACAATGGCCCCCAGACCATTGCGGTCAACGGAGTTGGCGATTGGTACGGCATGGGGGAAGGGACCAATGGGACCGTTGGTGCAATGGCGGCCACGAGCGACGATGCTATCGTTGTTGCCGGAGGTTTTACCGCAGCAGGCAATATGGCCCCGTCCAATATCGCCCTGTACGACCCAGAATTGGAATGGAATGAATTAGCCAATGGCGCCAACGGGGACATAAAAAGTATTGCCATAGATAGTGAGGGCAACGTTTTTGTGGGAGGCGATTTTACCCAAATAGGCGGGATCCCTGCAAACAACATTGCCGTTTGGAGCGGAAGTTGGTCCGCACTGGGCCAAGGGACCAACGGCCCCGTTTCTAGTATCGCAATCGCGCCGGACAATAAAGTGTACGTTGGCGGCACCTTCGAAATCGCCGGCGGCACCACTGTAAACAACATTGCCCTTTGGTCCGACGGCTCTTGGCTGCCTTTGACGGACGCCACTACCGGGACAGCGGGGACCAATAATGAGGTGCGCGCTATTTCAATAGATCAAAGCGGCCATATCTACATCGGGGGGAATTTCGACTCGGCGGGAGGAGAATCGGCTCCTAGGATCGCGGTTTGGGACGGCACCGATTGGAGTACTTTGGGCCAGGGAACTAGCGGCTTCGTCCAGGCAATTGCCATTACACAGGAACATGTCTATGCGGGGGGAAACTTCGCCATTGCCGGAAACAATACCGTGAACAGGATCGCGCGATGGGACCGTACGTCCATGCTATGGGAAGCCATGGGACAGGGGCTTAGCGGCAATGTGAACGCACTGGCCATAGATGGCGACTACCTGTATGCAGGGGGAAATTTCGAAACGGCCTCCGATGAGACGGACATCAACATGATCGTAAACAATATTGCCCGATGGAGCGAGGACAAAGGCTGGGAGGCTCTGGGCAACGGAACCGATGTTGGGGTCGGCAACATCGTAAACTCCTTGACGTTCGACGGCACAAAATCCAGGTTGTATGTGGGCGGTACTTTTGACAGTGCAGGCGAAGACAGTGCAAATAACATTGCCATTTGGTCTGAAACATTAGTCCTTCCTCCAATCAATCCTGAGGCTACAGAATTACTCTATCCAAATCCATTCGAGCATTTAATAAATGTAGAAGTGAAAAATTCTACACAAGACACAATAAATGCCGTACTCTATACAATTTCTGGGATATTGGTAAGTTCAAAGAGTTACCCAATTCAAAATGATTTAGTTACACTGGAGTTCCCCATCTTATCCAGTGGTCTATATTACCTGAAAATACAAAATGAGGATACGGATAAGGCGTATAAAGTTATTAAAAGATGATATTACGAGAGTATTAATAAATAATTCCCTGACTAGTATACTAAAAAAAAGGTCTAAGTGGAGGACTCCCTTTAGACCTTTTTATGTTTACTTTATATTTAAAACTCAACAATCTCAAACTCAGATCTTCTATTCAGTTTATGTTTGGATTCAGGACAGTAGGTGTTATTGTCACATTCGTTCGTTAATTGGGTTTCTCCATATCCATCACCAGTTAACCTTGAAGCATCTATTCCCTTCTGACCGATCAAATAATCCAAGGTCTGTTTTACCCTCTTTTCAGATAGCCATTGGTTGTATTTCTCCGCTCCTCTGGAATCGGCATGTGATCCGACTTTTAAGGTCAATGCTGGATTTTCTTCCATTAACATGGCCAACTTGTCCAACAATTCCTTGTATTCCTTGCTAAGGTTCGAAGAGTTGAGACTGAAGTATACATTGCCCAGATCTTTGATTTTATTCTCCAAATCTGTCCTTCTCTTGTTCTCTGCATCTTTTCTAGCCTGCTCTTCTGCAGCCAATCTTGCTTTTTCTTTCTCTTGGGCCAAACGCTCGGCCATAAGTCTGGCCTCTTCTTCGGCCTTTTTAGCAGCAGCAATGGAATCGGAAACTCTTTGGTTTTCCTGGATTAAGGCAAGCTTTTCAAGTCCTTTTTTACTTAAACCCTTTTCAATGTCAAAGCGATACATTAATGAAGCAGAATGTTGCAAATGATTGGTTAAAGAATTGTCCATGGTCCACTTACCCGAGGAACTGAAATCTAAACCAAATCTATCGGAAATCCATGTCCTGAAACCCACCACTGCGTTATAAGTTCCTCTTCCTTCATTACTTGCTTCGGAATAACCAATCCCTACCCCTACATAAGGATCAAACCAACTAGTTTCACCTATTAACTTATTTAGATCATAACTTAATCTGGCGTCTAAACCAAAATAGTCCATTTCAGTTGAGTTAATGCTGCCATCTATTAGTTTGCCAACTTTATATTTATTGTACGTCCCAATGGCCTCGACCCCCAAACCATTTTTAAAATATCTACCCAAACTTAGACGGGACGGAAAAGCAACTGCATTCCATTGATCTTTGAAATCGAATAATTCTTTAATCATATCCCCCGAATCATCCACAAAATTATAACCCAAGCCAATCATCCATGAACTGGACACAATACTGTCTTTGGAATTCAATTGTAGTTCTTGGCCACTAATACAATTAAATGAGAGAGCACAAAAAATAGCAATACCAAGCGCGTAGGTTTTCATAACAATGTAATTTTGGGATTCTTTATAATCTTTGTCCAAAGCTATGGCAATGTTAAATGGAGACCATTTAAATTCTACAAAAAGCCTTAAAAATCGTTAAGCGGTTTCCTACAAAACCTGTAATTACGATTTCGAAATCCCAATATTTTTTCATCCAAGAAAACGGTATTTTAACCGACAGAATGGGCCTAATATATTACCTAATGGAATTTCTATGTCCCTAAGATAATTAAGAGGAGTTTAAAATATATTGAAGTCTCGTTTTTAATGGAGAACAAAGGTTGATGAACCTTAGTCTGATTTGTGGAAACCGATTTCTTTAGGGGTAAGGGGCATTTTATAAATGCTAAAGGGAGTGGTAGTTACCTCGGTGAATTCCTTCTTGGAAGGTGTCCGCTCTTTTGGACCAAATACAATACTATCCTGGGAATTTTTAATAAGAAGCAACTCCGATCCGCCGACACCCCTAGTAGTACCTGCACAATATATTAAGAGTAGTTCCTTGCTAAAATCCACCTCTGGAATTGAAAGACCTGGCTTTCTGGTCTTGTTTATTTGAATAAAAAAATTCCTTAATGCCTTTGGGTCCCTTACAACTTGAAATTCCGATTCTTCAACCCCACTATAATTATCCTTTAAAACCAGTTGCAGGTACTTTGAATTTTGAATGGTACTATCTGCCTTATCCTTGGACGCCCCTTTTTGCCCAGAACAGGAAATTCCCAAAAGGCATATAAGTAATATTAATAATCGCATTAATTTTGCTGTAAACTTTCGTGTCTCGCCAATAAGGCCTTTTCATATATTGCCTCGTACAATGGTAGCACTTTCAAGATATCAAAATCCATAGCGGCTTTGGCCGCATTGTTCTTGAACTTCTCTAAAGTTTGGTCGTCGCTCAATATCTTGAGTGCATTTTCGGCCATCTCCTCTACATTGCCTACATCGCTTAAATAGCCAGTGATGCCTTGACGGTTAACTTCCGGTATTCCCCCTGTATTACTTGAAATTATGGCTACCCTATTGATCATTGCCTCCAAAGCGGCCAGTCCAAAACTTTCAGTCTGCGACGGCAAAAGGAAGAGATCCGAAAAACATAAAATCCTATCAATTTCATTACTATTACCCAAAAAGATTACCTTACTGGCAATCCCAAGCTCCTCGCACAAACGTTCGGCACCTTCTTTTTCAGGCCCCTCCCCCACCATGATCAACTTGGCGGGTATTTGTTTTTGAATCTTATTAAAAATATGTATCACGTCAGGAATGCGCTTTACCTTTCTAAAATTACTGATGTGGGTTATAATTTTTTCATCTTCCGAGGCCATCAGGGATCGCTGACAGTCTGTGAAGTGCATGCTGTATTTCCTTTTATCTATAAAATTCGGGACAACCTCTATTTCATTTTTTATATCGAACAATTCCAGCGTACTCTCCTTGAGGTTTTGGGAAACCGAGGTAACCACATCGGACTGATTTATACTAAAATTGACTGCTGGCCTATAAAACGGATGTTTGCCAACCAAGGTTATATCCGTACCGTGCAAGGTGGTAACCATAGGGATATAAATTCCCTCCTCCTCCAACATCTTCTTGGCCATATACCCGGCATAGGCGTGCGGAATGGCATAATGCACATGCAATAACTCAATGCCAAACAACTTAATAGTATCTACCAGCTTACTGGAAAGAGCCAATTCATACGGTTGGTAATGGAACAAGGGGTACTCAGGTACGTGTACCTCATGAAAGTAAATCTTATTGCTCAGCAACTCCAAACGCACTGGTTGGCGGTAAGTAATGAAATGGACTTCATGCCCTCTATTTGCCAGGGCAATTCCCAATTCTGTTGCCACTACCCCGCTACCTCCAAAAGTGGGATAACATACTATTGCTATTTTCATCTGTTTATTTTTAATTCATTTTAGAGGTTGTATGACTTGGCATGCCTCAAGGATCCCTCAGCTATTGGCCTAAAAAACCTTAGTCGGACGAATATGGATAAAATTTCAGAATACTAAAACAAAATGATAATTTCCTCCTATAAACCTCAGTTTATATTTATACAAAGTAAAGATTTAATTTATAATCGCTTCATAAATGGCCTTCTGAATCCGTGTTCTTAACCCAGATTTAACCAATAGTGTATTTGAAGCTGAGGGGTAGGTACGGTTGGACAAAAAAACATATACCAAATCCTTTTCGGGATCGGCCCAGGTATAAGTACCGGTAAAACCACTATGTCCGAAACTTTTCCTTGAAACTAAACTGCAGGCGGGGCCACCCCCATGTGGTTCTGGTTTATCGAAACCAATACCACGCCTTACATTTCTATCACAAAAATAGCAGGTATTGAACTTCTTGATCGTTCTGGCCTCCAAAAACTGTTGTCCCCCATAAAAACCATTTTGAAGATACATCTGCATAATCTTGGCAACATCATTCGCATTGCTAAAAAGTCCGGCATGCCCCCCTACTCCGCCCTGCATAGCTGCCCCCATATCATGCACATACCCTTGTACCGTCTGGTATCTATAATAATTATCCTCCTCCGAAGGAACAATATCCCCCTTTAGAAATCTATCCAGAGGATTAAAACCGGTACGTGTAGCGCCTATTGGCTTATACAAAAACTCTTCTGCCAAACCATCCAACCGCTCCTTATAGGTATCCTCAATATACTTTTTCATCACATAATAGGCTATGTCACTATAGCGATACCTGTTGGATTTTAGATGTTGTCTCCCAATCCTGTTATATATAGAATCCTTATACACATCCTTTATGTACAATTGATCCGCCACCTTAAAAGAATAACCGCTGGTTGGTTGCTGTCTGTAAAATTCGCTGGAAGGTTTTCGTTTGTCATCCAAAGTATCGATATAAAAAGCGATCCAAGCGGGCAACCGACCGTAGTGCGATAGCGCCTTTAGGACAGTGACATTTTTTAGGTCGGAATTGGAATAGGCCGGTATAAGTTCCTCGAAGGTATTGTCCAAGGCAATTTTCCCCTCCTCCTCCATCTTCATGACCATGGGCAGGGTTGCCAAAATCTTGGTTATGGATGCCAAATCATAAATATGGTCCGGTGTTATTTTTTCGTCAGAATCATATGTTGGCTTTCCAAACCCCTTATTGTAAATTACCTTTCCCTTCCTCGCTACAACAATCTGTGCTCCTGGAAACATCAAGGAGTCTATTCCATTTTTGACCATTTGATCTACCCTTGCCAATTTACTGGAACTTATACCAACCCTCTCCGGAAAACTATATCCCAAACGCATCAAAGATTCCAATGGAATAGTTGTATTGACAGGAAAATCGGGATGGGAAGTAACGGGTAAAACCCCTTTTGCAGGAAGGGCCCCAAAAATTACCTGCGCCGTTTTTTCCTGGGCTATTTCACTATTTTGATATCCCACGATCACCGCGTCGATACTTTCGAAAGACGTCACATCCAAAAGAGCGTAGGGCTTTGCAAATACGGCCAGAATAAGATTGGAGGTGCGCTCCCTCGCTATTTCCCCCAACCAGGAAAGTTCATTTTTAGTGAACTTATAGGCTTTCCATGGACTCTCATTGCTCTTGTGCAGGCCAATGATCACCAAATTATAATCACTTAACTTCTGTTTTAAGGTGGTTATATCCTTACCGTTAATCTGTGTTACTGTAGCGTATTTGTTCAATTCTTTGAGAAAGGGATCACTATCTGCATCCCCGAATTTTACATAGGCAATTTTCTTATTTTCCAACTTCTTGATCGCCATCAAAGAAAAATCGTTTTTAACCACGGTAATGGCGTTCTCGATAGCCTCCTCATAAAGTACATCATCGTCCAATGAATTTAAATCTTCATAAAGATTATTGGTGTCTATAGGTTTATAGTCATTAAGTCCCACCTTATACTTTGCCATCAAAATCTTCTTTACGGAAGTAGCCAGTCTATTTTCCGTAATCCTACCTTTATTATAGGCTTCCAAAAGTTTGGATTTCGCCTTGGCAACATCTAAAGGCATTAATAGAATATCGTTCCCTGCCAAAAACGCGGAAAGTTCTACCTCGCCTTCCTTGGCAAAATTGGATACTCCCTTCATATTTAGTGCATCGGTGAATACCAATCCTTTGAAGTTAAGCTGTTCCTGCAAAACATCTCCAATAATCTGTTCGGATAAGGACGATGGATAGCCTTCTTTGATTTCCAAGCTAGGTACACTTAAATGGGCCACCATAACACTGCTGAGGCCCTCCTTGATCAACTTCCGATAAGGATATAGCTCAATACTGTCCAAACGTTCCCTTGTAAAATCGATTACCGGTAAAGCTTTGTGCGAATCCACAGCGGTATCCCCATGTCCTGGAAAATGCTTCCCACTTGATAAAACTCCGGCGTTTTCCATACCTTTCATATAGGCAATCCCTTTTTGGGCTACATTCTCACGGTCCTCACCAAAAGAACGATTCCCAATTATTGGATTCTGCGGATTAATATTGATATCAATGTCAGGGGCAAAATTAATGTGCACGCCCAATCTTTTGGCGTGTTTACCTATCCTATTCCCAACTTTTTCCACAATGGCATTATCCTTAATTGCCCCCAAGGTCATATTCCATGGAAAGGCATAGGTAGAATCCAATCTCATTGCCAGACCCCATTCGGCATCCATGCCTATCATTAGGGGAACTTTCGAATTCCTTTGAAAATCGTTGGTCAATTTTGCCTGACGTACCGGACCCCCTGTAGAAAAAATGACACCGCCAATATGATGGTCCTTGATCAACCTTTTTGTTTTTTCTGTACTGGCCTTATCCTGATCCGAAGTAACCATAACCATAAACAACTGTCCCAACCTTTCATCGAGGGACATTTGACTATATGTCGTCTCTACCCAATTGCGTTGAACCAAAGTATCCTTGGTAACCAAAGGGTTTATTTGACCTTGAACAGTGTATATTGAAATTATAAATAGTAATACGAGGTAATTAATGCGCATAAAAAAATCCATCTTTGATGGTAACTAAGAATTATTTGAATTATTGTACTTATCCGAAAAAGAACACAAACCTATAGTTTAGCTGTCTTTTAATCCGATTAAGCTTACATAAAACGACCATGCCAACTCTCTTCTGCCGGCACCTCCCAATGATTCTGATATTCGTGCTTATTGGTAACCAAATTATTAAAGACAATGGTGTTTTTGGAAACAGCTTTTTGCTTGGCCATTTTCTTGAAGTCGACCAAGGATTTGTAAGCTACAAAATCGCCCTGTTTATAAGAAACATTCATTTTGTCCAACAATTCCTCCTTGTATTTTTGCTCCATCTGCTGAATAAAGCGTACAGAAGCATCTATAGAGCATCCACTGGCAGCGTTAAGGGTCTGATCCAAGGCTAGGATGATAAATCTATTATACCTAATTTCATAGCCGGCGCGCAAATCGCTACCATGAGCAGTCCAATCCGCTATAAAGGCATCCAATTCTTTCCTCAACTGCTGTAATTCCTCTTCAGAAAAACTTCTGCTAGCTTGAAAGATCCAAACTCTAGATTCATCCGGTAATGTGTTAAATTCTACGAGCATTTATTAAATTTTTAATGTTCACCCAAACGATTTTTCTATTTAATATATCGTTCGGTTCTATTCTACCTGGTCTTGATCTTGGTCTGTCTAATCTAAAGTATGGTTATTTGCTATTATGTTGATTTCCTCCATAGCTATTCAAAGTAGCCCTAGGATATCATGTTTATTTTTTCGCCATATTTACAAATCCTCTGCACTGGCGATCAACTCGGCAATATCCATTACCGCCACGGAGGACTCTTTTTCCTTATTTTTTACCCCATCGGTCAACATGGTGTTGCAAAATGGACAACCGGCGGCTATTATTTCGGGTTTGGTTTCCAAGGCCTGTTCTGTACGTTCAATGTTAACATCCTTATTACCTTTTTCCGGTTCTTTGAACATTTGGGCCCCTCCAGCACCACAACACAATCCACGTTTTTTACAATTCTTCATTTCCACCAGTTCGGCATCCAACTTGCGTATCAAATCGCGTGGTGCTTCATACACATTGTTGGCCCTACCCAAATAACATGGGTCGTGAAAAGTAATTCTTTTACCTTTAAACTGACCACCTTCCATACTGATACAGCCTTCATCCAACAATTGTTTTAGAAATTGGGTATGATGAACCACCTCATAATTACCGCCAAGGCCAGGATATTCATTTTTAAGGGTATTAAAACAATGAGGACAAGCCGTAACCACTTTCTTTACCTCATAGGCGTTTAATACCTCTATGTTGGTCACTGCCTGCATTTGAAACAAAAATTCATTTCCCGCTCTTTTTGCGGGATCTCCCGTACAGCTCTCTTCGGTACCCAATACGGCAAAGCTAACATTTGCCTTGTTCAAAATCTTTACAAAAGCCTTCGTTATTTTTTTTGCCCGATCATCAAAACTTCCAGCGCAGCCCACCCAAAACAATACTTCCGGTTGCTGGCCTGCTGCAAAAAGTTCTGCCATTGTGGGTACTTTCAATTCATTTTCCATGATAACGGTAATTTCTTTATGATTCCTTGGACCAGTTAAGCCTATCCATTTGATTGAATGGCCAAGGAGCCCCATTATTTTCAATATTTCCCATCATATTATTTAAATCCGATGGCGCAGCGGATTGTTCCATGACCAAATATTGGCGCATATCCATTATTATGGACAAAGGATCAATACTAACAGGGCAGGCCTCTACACAAGCATTACACGAGGTACATGCCCAAAGCTCCTCATGTGTTATATAGTCTCCCAATAACTGTTTACCATCTGCAACGAACTCTCCCTTATTGGCATCAATATTCTTGCCAACTTCTTCCAACCTATCCCTTGTGTCCATCATAATCTTCCGTGGGGATAATTTCTTACCCGTTTGGTTGGCCGGACATTCACTGGTACATCGCCCACATTCAGTACAGGTGTAGGCGTTAAGCAGTTGTACCCATTTAAGATCCATGACATCTGAAGCTCCAAATTTTTCTGGCACAGGTGCATTCTCATCAGGGGCAGCGAAGGGATCAGCACTTGGATCCATCATTAACCTCACTTCCTTGGTCACCGCCTCTAAATTATCGAACTGGCCCTTAGGTTTAAGCCTTCCAAAATAGGTATTTGGAAATGCCAACAAAATATGTAAGTGCTTGGAATAATATAAATAATTCAGGAACATTAGAATACCAACAATATGTAACCACCATGCCGATCTTTCTATCAAAATGATGGAGGATACAGACATTTCTTGAAATAAGGGGGCAATAAACTGGCTCACAGGAAAAGCCCCTGCCTTGGTATAATGTGCCACGTCCATTTGCTGCAATTGATAATCAGAGGCATTCATGGTCAGAAAAAGTACCATCAGGACCAATTCTATATACAGAATTAAATTTCCATCTTTTTTTGGCCACCCGCTCATCTCGGGATTCAGGAATCTCTTCAACTTAATAAGGTTTCTGCGAATCCAAAAAACAACCACTGCTATAATTACCAACAAGGCAAGAATTTCAAACGATCCTATTAGAAAACTGTAAAATCCACCTAAAAAGGCAAATATCCTATGGGTACCAAAAAGACCATCTATAATAATCTCCAGCACCTCCAGATTAATAATGATAAAACCTAGATAGACAATGATATGAAGAATCCCTGGAATAGGACGTACTACCATTTTGGTCTGTCCCAGTGCAATCCTGAACATGTTGTTCCACCGTTGGGATTTATTATCACTGGTGTCTACCGCTTTGCCCAATTTTATATTTCGGGAGAGCTTTTTAATATTTTTTGCAAAAAATCCAATTCCCGCAAAAAGTACAATTGCAAAAATAATATTAGGAATATAATCCATATTGTGATTCTCTATTTTTCGGCCGGGTCTTCTTCAGGAATGGCATAATCTATTTGCTTTTTACCAAATACGGAAACATTTACATACCGTTTTGGATTTAGGCGAAAATCCTGTAAAAGTAAATCCAGTTCCCTTGAGGCGTCTGCTAGATTGTTATAAAGTGCTTTGTCGTTAACCAATTTTCCCAAAGAACCTTCACCTCCTTCAATTTTGGCCATCATATCGTTAATGTTGCCCATAGTGAACTGTAATTTTTTTATGGTCTCACCCAAACCGGCATTGGCCAACGTGTCTGAAAGCTTGTTAAAATTATCTGTAATGACACCCAAATTACTAATGGATTTGTCAAGGTCATCCTTGTTATCCGTTAGAATTTGGTTTAGGGAATTAGCGCTGCCCTGAAAACTTTTCACCAATTGGTTCAATCCTGCAATACTTTCCCTTAAGTCCTTTTTAGTTTTTATATCCAAAATATCATTAACATTCATCAGTAGGGAATCCGCATTGGTTACCGCGCCTTCCACTTTCATTTGCAGTGGAGTCAAGCGTTGTTGTACCAATTCCGTAAGCCCCGGTCTGGTACTCGAAGGTAAGGTGTCTCCTGATTTGGCCATAACGGCATCATCAAAAACAGGCTTTATCTGTATTCCCTTTCCTCCTATAATTCCAGTATCATATAATTCCGCATTACTATTTTTGGAAAAAGAGAAGCCGTTGTCTACTGTAAAGGTTACCAAAAGATTCCCAGAGGCATCATTGAATTTAATATCATTTACCTTCCCAACGGTGAAACCATTGATAGTAACCTGCGTCCCGGATTGTAATCCTCCCACATGGTGATATACCGCATAGAAAGTCTTGCTATTATCGAAAAGAGGTGTAGATTTTAAATAACTAAAACCAAGTATGAACAAAAGGATACCCCCCAAGACTATAATACCCGTTTTTATTTCCCTAGATATTTTCAAAAGCTTTTATTTTCAGTTCCTAACAAAATTAGAAATAATTTTTAGAAGAGTGACTATTATTCGGAAACGTATTTAAGCGCTTCCGTTTCAGAAATACGAACCCCATCTTTATAGGCTACTATATAAGAAGTAGTATACCCTTTTGCATCGGCGTTGCTCTTTAAAAGTGTGGCCTGGAAATGGGAATCAGTATTGCCGTACATATAGCGGTACAAATTATTGTAAGGCTCTTTGGACAAGGTATTTAAGCCTTTAAAGTTCTCCGAGTGCAATGGAATATTTTTTGAGCTGGCAAAAATTTGTACCTTAAAAATAATGTTTTCAGATTTCTTAGGCGCCTTTTCAACTACCTTCGGCTCTTCCTTCTTAATAGGCTCTTTTACTATTTCTTTGGTGGTATTATCCGTTTCATTCTTTACCACTAGTACTGTTTTGGGTATATTCTTGACCGGTTTTTGCTCTAGGACGAGTTGTTCAGATTTCTTTTCTCCTGTATTGGACACTGCTTTTTCTGCCGCTTTCTTAACCTCCTCCTTCTTTGGTTCCTGGGAAACAGGGGTATTGTTCATAGCAATCTGATCTGTCCCAGATATCATCTCGCCCTGGTAGGCTAAAATGGCATCGGCTATAGCCTTGCCCATTTCGTTATGTCCTTTTGAAGAATTTAAATAGGCGCCTTCATCCCTATTCGTTAAAAAGCCGGTTTCTACCAATACGCTGGGCATAAAGGTCTGGTGAAGCACAATAAAGCCTGCTTGCTTCACTTTTCTATCGGTTCTTTTCAACTTGTTTGCAAAATTATCCTGCATCAGTTTTGCAAGATTGATGCTTTGATCCAGAAACTCTTCTTGCATAATGGTAAGACCAATAATGGATTCCGGAGAATTAATATCATAGGCCGCATATCTACTTTCATAATTATCCTCCAGATATATTACCGAGTTTTCCTTCTTTGCTATTTCAAAGTTTTGTTTATTGGCGTGCAATCCCAATACAAAGGTTCCCGCACCGTGCGCATCGGAACTATGCGAATCACAATGGACAGAAACAAACAAATCCGCATTGGCCTTGTTGGCAATTTCACCCCTACGGTACAAATCCACAAAGGTATCGTCCTTACGCGTATATATGACCTTGATATTCGGATTCCTTTCCAAAATCTCCCCTACTTTCAGAACTATCTTTAAGGCTATATTTTTTTCCAAATATCCGTTCCCCAAATTGCCAGGATCATGCCCTCCATGCCCCGCATCCAAAACAACGACAAATTTTCCGTCATTGTCATCGGTCTCCATATCTTTGCTGAAAGAAGTCAGGAAATATGTTAAAATTATAAATGGAATAATATAAAACCGTTTCATATTCATATAACTAGAGATAATTTGATCTTTTAATTAGGTTAAATTTATCGCAATACCCTACAAGCGGAACAAAAAATATATGTAAGTTTGAACCCAAAATGTAGCTAAACCGTTACAAAAATAGGATATATAGCTTTGCAATCAAATAAACATCATGTACTTTTCGTATTGCTCCTATTATATGGTGCGTTTACTGCATCTGCCCAAGAAGATCAAATTAAGCCCCTGCCCATTGTTGCCTTTAGAGATACCATTAAAGCTCCCCTTTTACCAGATCCCAAATTACAGGATACCCTTGTAACTGATACTACAAAAGTAGACTCTTTGAACGGTAAAAAACCGCTTCTCCTGGACAAAATAAAATACAAGGCCAAGGATTATGTAAAAATGAGTCAAAAGGATCAAAAAATATATCTTTATAACGAAGCCGAACTCTATTACCAGGACACGGAATTAAAGGCTGGAATCATTATAATGGACTACGTAAAAAATGAAGTCTATGCAGGCCGTTTAAAGGATTCTTTAGGGAATTATACGCAATTACCATTTTTTAAACAGGGCACAAATGAAGTAATTCCAGACTCCATACGGTTTAACTTTGACACCCAAAAGGCGATTATTTGGAATTCCAGAACGGAACAACAGGCCGGTTTGGGTCAATTGGGCAGTGATGCAATGAAGGTCTATGCCCAGATTACCAAAAAAGAAAACGATTCCGTTTATTTCCTTAGTGAGGGCAAGTTAACAACATCCAAGGACACCGTAAATCCAGATTATTATATCCGTGTAAAAAAGGCCAAATTTGTACCCCAAAAGAAGGTAATTGCCGGGTTTAGCAACCTATATATAGCCGATGTACCCACCCCTGTGGCACTACCTTTTGCGTATTTTCCCTTGACCGTTGGCAGAACGGCAGGAGTAATGATGCCAACTTTTGGGAGCGACCCTGACAGGGGATATTTTTTACAGAACGGTGGATATTATGTTCCCATAAACGATTATGTGGATCTTACCCTTACGGGCGATCTCTATACCAATGGTAGTTATGGATTTAGAACCCAGTCCGTGTACAGTAAAAGATATAAGTATAGAGGGAATGTAAATTTTAGATATGAAAACTTGGTCACCAGTCAAAAAGGATTTAGTGACTACAGTAGATCTACCATATACAATATCCAAGTGTCGCATGCGCAAGATGCCAAAAGTAATCCTAATTCCAGGTTTCAAGCCTCGGTAAACCTTGGGAGTAGTTCTTATTACAGGAATTCCCTGTTGCAACAAAACCTGCCAAATACCCAGGTAAACAATTTATCATCCTCCATATCCTATTCAAAGACGTTTCCGGAATATCCGTCCGTAAACCTAAGTTTAACGGCCACGCATAACCAAAATACCAATACCGGGGTAGTGGATGTAACCTTGCCCACTTTACAAGCCAGTATGGAACGTATATTTCCTTTTGCTCCACGCGAGGGTATAAAAAAAGGGATCATTCAAAATGTAAACTTTCAATATAACCTAAATGCAAGAAATAGTATTTCTACTACGGAAGATGATTTCTTGACCAGTAGAATGTTTGAAAATACTCGTTTTGGAGCCAGAAACTCCATTCCCCTCAGTACCAATTTCAAAGTAGCCAAACACTTTAGTGTAAGTGTAGGTGGTTCCTATGAAGACGTTTGGGCCATTGAAACTTATGAGAGAGGCTATGACCCGGATACCAAAAGGGAAGTGGTTACAGATACCATTAATGGATTTGACCGCTTTGGTACATATAATTTTAGTGCCAGTATTGGCACCACATTATATGGTCTGGTAAACTTTGGGGAGGATAAAAAAATACAGGCCATCAGGCACGTTATGAGACCATCTGTGAGCTATGGCTATACTCCATCTTTCGATCAATATTATGACAGTTATATCGGCGCCGATGATGAATTGGAACTATATAGCAGGTTCGAAGGTACATTGAACGGCGCTCCGGGCCTAAACAAGTCCAGTTCCATGAGTTTTTCCCTGGGCAACCAATTTGAGGCAAAGGTGCGCGACAAAGATTCCACGGCCACTAAACCGAAAAAAATATCGCTTTTAAGCAATCTCAATCTCTCTACCGGATATAATTTTGAAGCAGATTCCTTGAAGCTAAGTCCTTTGAACCTTAGCGGTGGAACCAATATCCTCAACAATAAAATGGCCATTAACTTTGGTGCCAGTTTTGACCCCTATGCCATTGATAATAATGGGACCCGCATAAACACCTTCAATGTGGATAATGGCGGTAGCCTATTTAGGCTTACAACCGCAAGAGCCAACCTTAGTTACTCCCTGAGCAGTGAAACTTTTGGAAAAAAGAAAGACGAAAAGAAGGAAGATGACAAGGATGAATATGACTATGTAGCAGCTAGTGGAGGTAGGGATGACGACCTTTTTGGAAGGGCCAATGACTTTAACGAAAATAGGCCGAAAGACGAAAGGGACAAGGACTCCGAAGACGTGGAAAATCCAGTTTATGGCACAAAATTACCCTGGGATCTAAGATTGGCATATGCCGTAAACTATAGCAATTCCAATAGACAAAACACTATTGGCAGCCACTCCTTAATGTTTTCAGGAAACATTCAACTTTCCCCGAGATGGAAAATTGGAGGTTCTTCCGGTTACGATTTCAAAAACAAAGGATTCACCCTAACCCAACTTCGGTTTGAGAGGGACCTTAAAAGTTTTAGGATGAACTTTAACTGGACACCCTTTGGCACCTACAAACGCTGGTATTTCTTTATAGGAATAAAGAGCTCCATATTACAGGATCTTAAGTGGGAAAACAGGAGTAAACGGAACTAGCGTAAAATACGACTATTGGAATTTACCCTATTATTTTACCATTAATAACCAAAAGTATTCCCCTTATATTCTTCAACTTTATTATATCTATTTGTTCAGGTCGAAAGGGCAGTTAAAATTCACTCATCAGACAGCAGGATGGGTTAATTAATCTTATCTTTAACAATAGGAATTAAAGGGTTTCATAAACTCAAATTTATTGACAATGCCCCATTGCCATATAATCAATAAGGCATGCCGACTAAATATTATAACAGGTTTATAGTAGGGCGTTTATATCGATGCCGTAGTTAAGCACTTGTGCAATTGGCCAGTACTGTGCCTTTTATTCCAAGCCAAGAAATGTACCTAAACTGCCATACATATTACAGCCTTCGTTTTGGAACCATATCCGAGGTAGAACTCCTGGAATTGGCTAAAAAGAACCATGTAGATCATTTGGCACTAACGGACATCAACAATACATCGGCTGGATTAAACTTTGTGCGAAAAGCACAGGAAAAAGGCATTAAACCTATACTGGGGATCGACTTCAGAAACGGGGTAGAGCCGTGCTTTATTGGTCTGGCCAAAAATAACCATGGCTACCATGAGCTGAACAATTTCTTGTCCGAACATCTGCACCATGACAAAAAATTTAAATCCCGAGCCCCTATTTTTAGCCATGCTTTCGTAATATATCCCTTCGAAAAAGTATTACTCAACAAACAGGATACTTTTTTGGAACATGAATTTATAGGCATATCCATTAGGGATCTTAGAAGATTACCCTTTTCCAAAATAATGGATTTTAAGGATAAATTGGTAGTACAACAAGCTGTTACTTTCCGGAATAAACGCGATTTTAACGCTCACCGTCTGCTTCGAGCCATTGACAACAACATCCTCCTAAGTAAATTGTCCCAAAGCGAGGAAGCCGATCCTGAAGAGAAAATGCTTCCCATGGAGGATCTGTTAACCGCTTTTTCCGAATATCAATATATTTTGGAAAATACCGAGCGATTAATGCAGTCCTGCCAAATTTATTTTGATTTTTCAGAAAACAGGAAGCCCCAAAACCTTGTTACTTACCTTGGGGACAGAAAGAAAGATGAGGCTCTTTTGGAAGAATTGTGCCAAAAAGGCCTACCGGAAAGATACAAACATACCGAAATTGGCCATGTAATCCTGGAACGCCTCCAAAAGGAATTGGACTTGATAAAGAAAATGGGATTTGTATCCTACTTTCTCATTAATTGGGATATTGTTTCCCATGCCAGAAAACAGGGCTTCTTTTATGTGGGCCGAGGAAGCGGAGCGAACAGTATAGTGGCTTATTTGCTCCACATTACCGATGTGGACCCCATTGAATTGGACTTGTATTTTGAGCGATTTATTAACCTATACCGTGTAAATCCCCCCGATTTTGACATAGACTTTTCATGGAGGGACCGCGAGGCCATGACCCAATATATTTTTGAACGATTCCCCAACGTTTCACTCTTGGGCACCTATGTTACCTTTCAGGAAAAAGGGGTTGTACGTGAACTGGGCAAGGTGTTTGGACTGCCCAAGGAGGAAATAGATGTTCTATGCGATAAAAAATACAATGTTTCGGAATTGGACAAGGTTGCCTTGTTGGTCCTTAAATACGGTCAATTGCTTAAAGGAATGCCCAATTATTTAAGTATCCATGCCGGTGGTATCCTTATAACCGAAAAGCCCATTCATTATTTTTCTGCCACCCACCTACCGCCCAAGGGTTATCCTACCACACAGTTCGACATGGTGATAGCGGAGGATGTTGGGCTTTTTAAGTTTGATATCCTATCTCAACGCGGTCTGGCCAAAATTGAAGAGACCTTGGAAATTATAAGCTACAATCAACCGGAGAAAATAAGCAGTATAGACATCCATGATGTTGCCCAGTTTAAAAACGACCCCATCATCAACAACTTGGTAAAGAGCGCCCAATGTATGGGTTGTTTTTATGTTGAATCTCCAGCCATGCGGATGTTGCTAAAGAAACTGGAGGTCGACAATTATTTGGGATTGGTAGCTGCCAGTTCCATAATACGCCCCGGAGTGGCCAAAAGTGGTATGATGCGGGAATACATATTACGCCATCGAGACCCACAACGCGCCAAGGAAAGGGCTCATCCCGTTATGCTGTCCATTATGCCAGAAACCTACGGCGTAATGGTATATCAGGAAGATGTAATTAAGGTGGCCCACTACTTTGCCGATCTCACCCTTGGCGAGGCCGATGTTCTAAGACGAGGTATGAGCGGTAAGTTTCGCTCTAGGGAAGAGTTCCAAAAAGTAAAGGATAAGTTTGTGGACAACTGTAGAAAGAAAGGCTATGACGATAAGCTTATTTTTGAAATATGGGACCAGGTCGCGAGTTTCGCTGGCTACGCCTTTGCCAAGGGCCATTCGGCCTCCTATGCGGTTGAAAGTTATCAGACCCTATTCCTTAAAGCGTATTACCCTTTGGAATATATGGTGGCCGTGTTAAACAATGGAGGGGGTTTCTATAGTGCCGAATTCTATATCCATGAAGTACGTATGCTAGGGGCCAAAATACATTCTCCCTGTATAAACAAGAGTTTTATGGCCACCTGCATTTATGGGAAAGAAATGTACCTAGGGTTTATGTACCTCAGGGATTTGGAAAGCAAGGTGGTAGATCAGATTATAAATGAAAGAACAACCAATGGTTCATTTTTATCATTGACAAATTTTCTGGATAGGGTCTTTATATCCATAGAACAATTGAGTATCCTTATCCGTATCGATGCCTTTGCATTTACAGGAGTAAACAAGCACGAACTCTTATGGCAAGCTCACCTATCCCTATCCAAAAACACCAAATTGGACCACCCTAAATTGTTCAATGCCAATCACCAACATTTTGAAATCCCCAAATTATACTCCACCAATTTGGAAATGGCCTTTACCCAATTGGAACTTATGGGGTTTACCCTTTGTAGTCCGTTCGATATTTTGGCGGAACCTCCCAACAACACACATGGCAAAAGAGACTTGGAATCTTATCTGGGCAAGAATATTGATATTTACGGATATCTGGTGACCGTAAAAAATACAAGGACCCATCAGGGCACCCGGATGAATTTTGCCACCTTGGTGGATCAACACGGAGAGGTTTTTGACACTGTACTTTTTCCACCTGTAGCTGCAAAATATTTCTTTAGGGGAAGAGGTATCTATCGCTTTTATGGAAAAGTGGTGAGCGAATTTGGCTTCTTAAGTATAGAGGTCATAAAAATGCAAAAACAGGATTATATTCCCGATCCAAGATATGCGGACATGAAAACAAGTGTATTGCGAAATAATTCCAATAATACATAAAGCAGGTCCCATTTGGCTGATTGGAATTGTTCATAAAATCTTAGGTATTGAATCTATTTCCGGCCATTTATCATCGGATGCGAAAAAGGTTTTTAGTTTACCCGGACAATTCTTGAATGAAATTATAGATTAAAAAAAACTAACCCAACACCAAGTTTTATTAAGTTAATTTCGCGAGGGCATTCCTATAAAAAGTATTTTCACTAGATTCGATGTCACTAAATAACCCAAACATTAAAATCAAAAAAAATTACCATGTCTTGTTTTTGTAACCCGTCCGGCCTATGAGGAAGCGTATAGAAGCAATATTAAAACAGGATATCCCTTATATGGATTCCGCAAGGAGCAAACTTCTATTGATTGGCTTTATTAGCCTGTATTCCTTTATTTTCATAAATATATATGCCCCTTACAACATCAACAAATGGGGCGAAAATTATTATTGGGAGTTTATCCTAATAGGTCTTAGTGTTTTTATTTTCACCCAGTTTATATTGCGTACCCTATTTGGACCCAAAAGATTTAAAATCTATAGTTTACTCCCTTGGGGCCTAATGGAGATGGGATTAATGGCCGTTATATTTGAGCTTACCTATAGTCCGCCAATGCGAACACTTCAAGAACAAATTTCGGAATTCCTACTAACCTTTTGGCAAATAGGTCTTGTAGTGGTGGTACCCTATACACTGTTTTTATGGTATGCCCAGATCAATCAAAAAATATCGTCGTTTAAAGAAGAAATCCAATTCAATACAAAAGGTACAAATGGTGAGGGAATCGGTGAATTGTTGATTTTGAACGGAGAAAACAACAAGGTGGTATTGGCCATTAAATATAATCAGTTGCTATATATCAAATCCGCAGGAAATTATCTGGAACTCTTTTATTTCACTGGAGAAAAAATCAACAAAGAACTCATAAGAATGAGTTTCAAGGAATTGGAGGATATCATCAAGGACACTAAGGTAATTCGCATCCATAGGTCCTATATGGTAAATACCATACACATCAGCACTGCAAAGAAAACTAAAAAGGGATATACCCTTGGTATCCAATATATCCCAGAAGAAAAAATTCCCGTTTCGTTTGGTTATAAGACCGATTTCGAAAAAGCCCTCCAACTAATAAAAATGTCCCATTAATCCCAAATAGGGATATTTCATCACAAAGTACCAAAGACATAATGGGTTGTTGAAACACCATTGTTAATTTGTGTCAATATAGAGTATTTGACTGCCTGGTGGGCAGGATTTTTCACTTATACTTTATATGAATGTTATGGAATAACCAAAAGATAATACAAGATCTGGTGGAAAAAGGCAGGGTCATATTAAAAGTAATTATATCGGTAGCGGTTCTAGGAATCATGGCGGGCGTATTTTTTGCCGGCCAAAGACCTACTGCCTACTATCCGGTTCCTCTTTTAAAAAGCAGTTGCCCTCCCGGATTTAAGCTTAATGAAAATAATGAGTGTATTGCCAAAAATCTCTATAGTCAATATGCCACGACCAACAAGGCCGGTGTAGGAGGGTTAAAATCGGCCTTACCAGAAATTAGGGATGGTTTTTCTCCCCAAGAAATTGATTTGGGAAGGTATTTATTTTTTGATCCCGCTCTTTCTGCCGACCAAACCGTTTCCTGTGCAACGTGCCATGATCCCGATAAAGGATTAGGCGATGGATTAGCAACTAGCCAGGGTAAGGATGGGCATAAATTAAAAAGAGCGGCACCTTCCCTATATAACGTAGGCTATTTAAAAAAACTCTTTTGGGACGGTCGAGCCACTTCTTTGGAAGAGCAAATGCTGGAACCATTGTTCTCCAAGGATGAAATGGGAAATACTCCGGAAAACTTACTCAATACTATAAATGAAATTGAAAATTACAGAAAATTATTTGCGGAAGCATATCCCAAAAGGGATGGGGACCAACCAATTGCTCTCAATGAAATTACCAAGGCCATTGCGGCTTTCCAATCTTCCTTGGTTTCCCTTAACAGTAAATATGACCAATATGCACATGGTTATGACGAAGCGTTGAATAAAAACGAAATTGAAGGATTAAATATATTTAGGTCGTTCGTAGCCCGATGTGCAGAATGCCATACCCCTCCCCTATTTACAAATCAACAATTTGCTGTAATTGGCAGCCCCGAACCAGATGGTTTACCATTGGATCCCGGGGCCGAAATTCCCTTTAATGACAAAAGCCTAAGAGGGGCATTTAAGGTCCCCAGTCTTAGGAATATAGCCCAAACTGCCCCTTATATGCACTCTGGAAGATTCAAAACCCTGCGGGAAACCGTTCAATTTTATACAGACGGTAGAGGGCATGCCGTACCTGAGGGGGAAAACCTGTTAATTCACTGGCATATATGGGAACCCAATTTAACCGATTACGAATTGGACCGCCTAGTGGATTTTCTTAAAACCTTGACCGATGAATCGTTTAAACCCAAAACACCGGAGGTCCTGCCTTCCGGACTTAAAATATCAACCTAAAAAATAACAGTTAAGAAATGAAGAAAAAATCGCCTTTTATTAAAATTATCACCTCTATTTTGCTCCTAGGAATAGGTGTATTCATTGGAAAATCTTTCTTTGGACCAAAAAATGTGGAGACTGTTCCCATACCATCCACCATAAAATATAGAAATGCAGGGCTTAGTAACGACACTACACAAGTAGCTTCCGCTCAAGAATTTACTGGAAGGATCATTGAAGTCAAAAAAGGCTCATCCATTCAAAATGCCGTAAAAGAGGCTAGTCCGGGAGATCTAATTCGTGTTTACCCTGGAACGTATTCAGAGAACGTATATATTGACAAGGACAATATTAGCATGCAGGGAGTGGTAATCAACGGAGAATGGCCAACCTTGGACGGCAAAAAGGAAATAAACGATGCCTTCCTATATTCGGGAAATGGAATTCTAATTGAAAATTTTAAAATAATAAACTACAAGGGCAATGGCATAATGGGCCAAGCCGGTAACAATTTTATAATACGTAACAACTGGATTATAGATACTGGTGTATATGGCATATTTCCACAGTATGGCAAAAACGGATTGGTGGAGCATAATGTACTAAGCAAAATTGCGGATGCCGCCATATATATTGGAATGTGCGATAATGTTGACGTTTTACATAACGAGGTATTCGACAACGTTGCGGGTATTGAAATTGAAAATTCCAGGCACTGTTTGGTAGAAAACAATTATGCGCACAACAATACAGGGGGACTACTTGCCTTTGTAACACCGGGATTGCCTATTAAAACAACCTTTGATGTAATCTTGCGCAACAATTTTGTGGTTAACAACAACCACGAAAACTTCGGTGCCCCTGGATCAACGGTTTCCGGAATTCCGCCGGGCACGGGTATTTTAATCATGGCCGCCGATGATGTAATTGTGGAAAACAATATCATAACTGGTAATAACAATACAGGAATTACCATTGTAGACCTTGCTACGGGCGACCCTAAAGCCAATGACCCCAATTCTGAAGGAAATCCGGACAGGGTGGTTATCCTAGACAATATCATGTTCGACAATGGGAATGCCCCAACAGGTGAATTAAAGGCGGTAATGCTTACCCAAATGGAAACCAAAGGGCCTGATATTTTTGCATATGGAGGTGGAACCGGAAGTACTATCAGGGACAAGAACAGGTATAGGACCTTTGGTTTGGATAATTACGGAATGGCACAAATAACCGATACCAAAGATATACCAACCATGATGACCCCGTCTCCGGTACCGCCAAGATCGGTTTCCGCTGAAGAATTGGGCGAGCTTACCTATTACGGCGTCTGCGCCGGTTGTCATGCCTTTGGCACTAGATTGATAGGTCCACCAACAGAAATCCTTCAGGCTATTCACCAGAATAACCCCCAGGGTATAGTAGATTATATCACTGCTCCAAAAAACCTGAGGGAAGATTATCCGGAAATGCCGCCCCAAGATTATTTATCGGAGGAAGCCAAAATGGCCGTAGCCGAATATATCCTGGCATTGAAGCATTGAACCAAGGACAGCCGCTCCATGAAAACAAGGCCATTTTTAAATAAATATGAAATCATTCCTACATTAAAGTTCGAAGTCAATACAAATTAAAGGGATTGCCATGGTTTGAATATTCATTTTCATTTTGAAGTGATTTAAAACAAAATTTTATAATATCCCCAAATGGATAAGTTTGGGGATGCTTTTTATATTAATTTAATGCCATGAACGTATTAGGAAAACAGCGCGATTTTTTTATAAGGCAAAAGACCAAGGATGTTTCTTTCCGAAAAGAGGCCTTAAAGCGGTTGCAAAAAGAAATAATTGCGCGTGAGGATGATATTGCAGAGGCCATTTACAAAGATTTCAAAAAACCCAAGTTTGAGACCTTGGCAGCGGAAACGCAATTTGTTTTGGCGGAATTAAAATTGACGTTAAAAAATATTGACCATTGGGCCGCCCCTGAGAGAAAATCTGCCTCCTTAATGAATTGGCCCTCTTCGGATTGGATATATAGGGAACCCTATGGTGCAGTACTAATTATTGCACCATGGAACTATCCCTTTCAGTTGGCATTTGCACCTATGATCGCAGCTGTGGCCGCGGGAAATACAGTTGTAGTAAAACCCTCCGAAGTAACACCCCATACGGCATCGATCATCTCGGAAATTGTCAGCGCGGTTTTTGTAACGGAACATGTTACCGTTGTGGAAGGCGGTGTGGAAGTTTCCCAAGAACTTTTGGCGGAAAAATGGGATTACATTTTTTTTACCGGTAGTAGCCGTGTTGGGCAAATAGTGTATGAATCTGCCGCAAAGCACCTAACGCCGGTAACCTTGGAACTGGGAGGTAAAAACCCCACCATAGTGGATGAAACTGCCTCTATTAAGCTCGCCGCCAAACGAATTGTTTGGGGCAAATTTTTAAACGCCGGTCAAACATGCATTGCTACGGATTATATACTTGTTCATAAAAATGTGAAGGACAAACTTGTGGACGCACTAAAACAAAATATCATTAAGTGCTACGGAGAAAATATTGAACAGTCTCCAGATTTTTCGAGAACGGTAAGCAAAAGCCATTATAATGGTCTAAAAGAAATGCTTGTTGGCGAAGAAATACTTTTTGGCGGCGATAGCAATGATGAAGATAATTATCTGGCCCCTACCCTGATCAATGAGCCGAACTTGGATAGTAAATTGATGCATGGCGAAATTTTCGGACCTATTCTCCCCATTATTGCCTACGAAAATGAAGATGATATAGAGAGGCATTTAACCAATTATGGAAAACCTTTGGCTACCTATATATTCTCCAATCGAAAATCCTTCCAAAAAAAAATAATCAATAGGTATAGTTTCGGTGGGGGAGCAATTAACGACACTGTAATTCAAATCACCAATAAAAATCTCCCATTCGGGGGAGTTGGCGCAAGTGGAATAGGGGCCTATCACGGCAAACGATCGTTTGACCTTTTTTCACATCAAAAAGCAATAGTTAAAAAAGCGAATTGGTTGGATGCACCACTTAGATATCCACCTTACAACCTACCCATGAAGTTGGTTAAGAAAATAAAATATCTGTTTTAAGTAATTTAGCAGGCAAACCGTTGAGGCAAGCCCTTTGCAGTTTGTTTGCGACAGGACCGTGTAGTTCGTCTACACTAGAGATTCTTGGGTTCTGTGTTTGGTCTTTGCAACCTTATTTTGCAGTATATGACGGGACATATTTTTAACAATCTATTAACGATTATTATTTATACCTTCGAATTGGCAAACAGATAAACTAGAGTTTTGGCCAGTGCCTTTACTCTTTTAATCCCATGCCGGTACATAATTCGGTTTTCTCCTATGCACATAGCATCTATATAATATTTCATTTAGTAAGTGCCAACCGGCCTTATAGAAATAAAAATGGGCAACTGCACCATTCAAAAGTCTTAATTCCTCCAATAGTCAATTCAGCGAGGATATAAAATCTTATAAACAAAAGAATAATTTGCAATAATTAATTCCCTGACCCCACTCAGGCCAAACTGAAAATGTTATGAGAACAAACAATAGATTTTCAAAAGTTCTATCATGCTAATTACAACCCTTTTCTTTATTGCCGGCTATATGATCATAGCCCTAGAGCATGTTGTTAAAATTGATAAGGCGGCGACTGCCCTGTTTACAGGAGTAGTATTATGGGTCATTGTTGCCCATACGGGAGTGGATTTTTCAGAAACCATAATAAGTCTTAAGGAACATTTTGAAGAAATCGCCGAAATTCTCTTCTTTCTTCTTGGAGCAATGACTATAGTTGAATTAATAGACATTCACAACGGTTTTGAAATTATCCTTAGAGTCATAAAGACCCGAAGCATGTTAGTGCTACTATGGGTACTTTGTTTACTCACCTTTATCCTTTCTGCTGTATTGGACAACCTCACCACTACCATAGTAATGATGGCCATTTTAAGAAAATTTTTGACCAGCAAGTCGGATCTCTGGTATTTTGCCGGGTTTATCATCATTGCAGCCAATGCAGGTGGGGCTTGGTCTCCCATTGGCGATGTCACCACAATTATGCTTTGGAATGGCGGTCAAGTTTCTACAAACTCGATAATTACCGAGGTATTTCTACCTAGTTTAGCCTGTTTATTGGTTCCTTTACTAATTGCCTCTTATAGTTTTAAGGGTAAAACTATTGAGGCAGAGCTGCCCTCTGCCCCTAAGATTCAACAGATAAGTCCCAGAGAAAGTAATTTTATACTGCTTTTGGGAGTAGGCCTACTTTTGATGGTACCCGTTTTTAAAGGCATTACGCATTTACCGCCTTTTTTGGGTATGCTATTCAGCTTATGTGTTTTGTGGCTAATCACGGAAATACTGCATAAAAATAAGCCTATTGAACTAAAGCACCATTTATCCGTTGCTACTACGGTTCAAAGAATTGATACCCCAAGTATTCTTTTCTTTTTGGGAATCCTATTGGCGGTCGCTGCCATTGAAACCAATGGCTCCCTAGAGTTTATGGGAGGTGCCTTGGAAACCACCTTTAATGATTTTCATATTACCAATACCTTATTGGGGCTTTTATCCTCCATAATAGACAACGTACCATTGGTGGCAGGTGCCATGGGCATGTACTCCATGGAGACCTTTCCCCAAGATCATGAATTCTGGACATTTTTGGCCTATTGTGCGGGTACGGGCGGTAGTGTACTTATTATTGGATCTGCCGCTGGGGTAGCTGCCATGGGCATTTTGAAAATAGATTTTTTATGGTACTTACGCCGTATAGCCTGGTTGGCCTTAATCGGTTACTTTTCAGGTATCCTGGTATTTATTTTAATTAATTAACGTGAGTTCGATATGTATTTTATTTAAAATCAGTTGTTTATATGACATCTGTCCGGTCGAGCGGAGTCGAGACCTCATTGTAAATACATTACAGTAAAATAACCTCTCGACTCCGCTCGAGGGGACCGTAGCATTTATTATAACTTACATTAAATCAATGTATTGATAATATTTTTATGTCGAACTCACGTTAATTAAGTAATGATATAGATTGAACCCAATTAAAAATAGTAGGAATTCCAAGAACTTAGAGCATAAAGATTATTGGGGGCCCAACGGATGCTGGAGCAGCATATTAAATCATCAGTGATAAATTTTCGCTCGGGGATATTCCCGATGACTGAAATACTGTTGCATTAAAATATAGTAATGCTTTTTACAAAAAATTAACCCTGCCCAAAAGAAAGCAGGGTTTTTTATTACCACACTGTATTTTTGCGGGGTTAACCCGCCAAATCCAGCATTTTACCATTTTTTAATTCTCCAAGTACTGTTACGTCCTTGCTCTTTTTATATTCTTCCAGGGCAAGAAGCATTTGCTCCTCTGTATCCCTTCTAATTTTTATACCCCCAGTTTTCTGGTTTCTATTTCGAACTTCTATATAATATCCGTCCTTAAGTTCCGTTGGTTTTGTCGCCGGCCTTCCCATATTTAATAACTAGTTTTTACTGTTCAACTATTAATTCAAAGTGTACTAAATTTCCTTAGTCGCATAAACATATGAAAACTTAACACATTAATCGGGAATAATATGGCTTATTAATGATTAAACCTAAAAAACAACGATTTTTAACATAAACTTAGCAGAAAAGAACTTTTTCCCAGCAAAAATTTAAATCGGATTCTAAACTTCATATCGGCTTTTGGAACTAAAAATAAACAGATTTGAACTAGAGATAGCCACCTTTTAATTACTGTAATAAAAATACCCAAAGGTCCTATCAAAAATAACCTTGAGGCATAAAAATATAAAAAGGCCGGTATGAGGAAAATCCTTCAACCGGCCTTTGAACCAAATATTTATATTAAACTTTTACCGAATTACTTGCTACCGTGCGGGTGTTCTTTTAATAATTCTTCCGGCGAATAAAATCCTTGCTTATCCTTGATCTGCTCACGTACCTCTTTCACTTTCTCCGGTGAAATTGGGGTGGCCTTATTACCAAAGGTATTTCTTATATAAGTCAATACAGCTGCAGTTTCATCTGCAGTAAGTAAATTTCCAAAAGGGGTCATAGGCACCTGACCTGGATAGGTCTTACCATTGACCACAATTGGCCCCATGAGACCATTGGTGGTCAACTTTATAAGTCTATCCACATTACCGGTTACCCATTCCGATCCTGCAAGTGGTGGAAAGCCTGAGGCCTCCAGCCCTTGACCATCGGCTTGGTGACAGGTGGCACAATAGCCATCCCTCATGTATATTTCCCTACCTGCAACCAAAAGTTCCAAATCCTTGCCTTTAAGGTCGGTCTTTATCACCTCTTTGGGTTCTTCACCCGCCTTGTGTCCGTTTAAATGGGCAATAGCTGATTCATATGGCTTTTCCATCCATTTATCCAAGCCTTTTTTACCAGCTTCGGTGATAATTGGAATTCCAGTGTCCCTGCCCAACCATGAAGCTGCAACCAAGGCTTCCAACCTTACCCTTGGATTGTCATCTTTGGCGGCCTGCATAAGAAGTTCAGCCTGATCTGGTATCTGATGTCCGGCATACCTTAGAACACCTACTGCAGCTGCACGAGCCTTGAAATCTTTGGCATTCAGCATTTGTTCAAGCAATTGCCCATCAACCTTATTCAAGCCCCATGTAACCCAAAGGGCTTCCAAGACGTGGTGTTCGTACCTTGGGTCATTTGTATCCAAGCTTGACACCCATGTTTTTAATTTTGATAAAACTTCGGAGGCATCCCTGGCCCTCAATTCCCTTTTGGTCCTGTAGCGGGTACGATATTCCGGAAGTTTAAGATTATCCAATAATTCATCAATGCTGGCATCAACAATTTTGGCCGGTTCCACCAAGGGTCTGGATGGATAGGTAATACGATATATTCTTCCATGAACATGATCACGTAGTGGGTCGCGCGCATTGTGCTGCATATGGCCTATAAGTACATTGTGCCAATCTATGAAGTACAGGGAGCCATCCGGAGCAAATTCCATATCAACAGGTCTAAAATTCTTATCGCTTGCAGATATTAAATCCTCTTGATGTTTACTCACATAACCAGCCGTTTTGGGGTCATCTACCATAGAATGCTCTTTGATCCCCAAAAATCCAATTGTATTGGCAATCAACATATTGCCCTGTGCCGCGTCAGGAAAATGCCTACTCGACACAAATTCCAATCCTGAAGTGGGCCTCACCAAGTGGTCCTTTTCAATAAGGTTTTCAGGCAAGGGAGAACTTACACCATACCTAGGTACAATGGTTCCCGGCATCATCCAAGTAGCAGACGGTCCCGAGGTATGTTCAAAAAATGGTTGTCCCCAATCATCGAAAGCAATACCCCATGGATTAGGAATGGGCAGTTGTGCCGTACGCTCCAGATGATGTCTTTGTGGGCTGTACCTATAAAAACCACCATTGGTTCCTCTAACATTTCCATAAGCGGTTTCCACATTTGTATGCAGGAACACCCCTTCTCCCATATAGATAGCCCCAGATGGATCGGTTGTAAAGGCGCTAATGGCATGGTGGGTATCATGATCATCAAAACCACTTAAAATGATGTCCTTTGTATCGGCCTTGTCGTCCCCGTCGGTATCCTTTAACAAAACCAAGTTGGTCCCTTGGGAAACGTATACGCCTTCTGGCGCAAATTCAAACCCTATAGTGAGATGAAGTCCGTCCGCAAAAACAGTTTGTTTATCTGCCTTACCATCATTATCGGTATCCTCAAATATCAATAACTTATCGTTGGGTTTACTGTCACCAGGTTTGTAATGTGGGTAACTGGGCATTACCCCTACCCATAGCCTTCCTTTGTTGTCGAAGGATATTTGTACGGGATTGGCAAGATCTGGAAACTCCACTTCCGAAGCAAAAAGTTCTACCTTGTACCCTGGCGCCGGCTTAATCTTGTCCAATGCATCCTGTCCATATAAATATTCAGGGGTTCCATTTTTGTCGCTGGGCTTATAATTGGTCTCAACTTCGGGCAATGTTCTGGTCTTGGCATCGCTTTTGGCCAAATCCATTTTTTTACCCTCAAGAGCCTGCCAAATGGCCGTATCCCTAATGGCGGTCATCTGCCGTATTTTCTCTATTTCGTAAGGGTAATTGTCCGGACCATAGGGATCATAACGTCTTCCATAAACATGAACAGTATTGGGAATTTTAAAATCGTTGTGCCAGAACCAGTTTTTCTCATTCACAGCTTCATGTACCAATTCACGGTTCTCTTCTGCCTTACTTTCCTTGGTTCCAAAAACTTTATCGGCCAATAGCTTGGCAAATTTCTGATAACCATAATCGGTCAACTGAAATCCATCTTGTGTTAAATCTGTACTTTCCGTTTGGTACCATTCCTTGGTTTGTTCATATGCATCTACAAGTAAGACTCCTTCTTCAGCCGCAACCTCCTTCATGGCAGCCGTATACAGCTCAAGGTTCCCATTTTCCTTTTTTCCATCAGGCAGATCCATCTTATCAGAAAGGTCTTCAAAGGCTATTGGGGAAACAAGCGCCAATTGTGGAGGAGTGGAACCATTATATTTTTGACTAAGCGTGTGCTTGATAAAAGCGCGTAATTCCTCTTTGTAATTATCAACCCCGTCTGCTCCTTCAAAGGATTCTGGATATCCAAAAAATCCGATGATTATATCGGCCTTTAGGCTGGTAATCCACTCATCAGGAGAAGGAAAATGGCCTATAGGGCCAGACCGACGTCCGTCTTCATCATCCTCAAAATGTATAGCCTGTCCGGACTCATGCTCAAATTTTTCCGCACCAGGAAACGCCCAAGGCGAATTTCTTGCGGGATGTGGCCTAAAACCGGGTGTGTTACCGCCATCGCACATATTACGGATAAACAATGAATCATTGGGGTAGCGAAGTTGCATTTCAGTTTCGAAATGCCCAAAGTTCATCATACGTGATCCCAAATTATTACCCACCAGAACGATATGGGAATTGGGGGAAATTTTTAAGGTGTTGTCTTCCTCTTTACTACAACTGTAGAATCCAAGGACTAGGAAAAGCATTAGGAATAACTTTCCGCTAACAACGTTTTTGTTAATATTCATCTTTTTTTTGGTATATAATTAATTGATATTCACGTGTATTCCTTCCTTTTCGGATTTTTCACAAGCCTCTATAATTTGCTGGCATGTAATGGCATCCTCTAGGCTGGAAAGTGCCTCTTCATTATTCCGAAGTACATTATTTATGAAATGCGTTGCCGTATTCTTTATGGATTCGGGATAGGCCTGATACGTTTGCGAATGGGCTCCGTTACGATCATTTATTACCCAATCCCTATAGCTGTATCGCGTACTACCTTTTGTCCCAATAACTTTTATAATACAAGTCCAGGGATCTCCTGCATGGTCATCATTGGCAAAGCTAGCCGATAAATGGCTCAAGGTACCGTTCTGCATTTTAATATTGGCCATGGCCACATTCTCTTGCGGGGCAATGGTCGTATCTACAGTATGTTTTAAACAAGAAATTGTTTTTGGCTGTCCGGCCAAATATAGCATAGTATAGCTATGATGGGTCAATATCTGGCGAATGACCCCGGGATAACGGGCCCTGATATCCTCGGCATGATGTATGTTGTACATCATATAGAATTGGGAAATATCACCCAATTTGCCGCTCTCGATCATAGACTTTGCTCTTTTTATCCCTGCCTCATAGATATAATTATGGACAGGCATGCATTTTACACCTGCAGATTTAACAGCTGCCTGCATCAATTCCAATTCGGCAATACTAGAGGCTGCCGGTTTTTCTACCAATATATGTTTTCCTGCCTTGGCCGCCCTAATGGTATAATCGCAATGGGTTTCCATATTGGTCAATATAAAAACGGCATCGATTTGGGGGTCCTGAAACAATTCATCTTCCGTTTTATAGGTTTTACACCCGAAAATTTTCGCTTTTTTTGCCCCCTTCTCAAAAGTTCTGTTCCATAGACCCACAAGTTGGGCACCTGGTAAACTATTTATAGCTTCTGCATGCAAATTGGCTATATCTCCCGCTCCAATAAATCCTATTCCTATATCTTTCATGAGGCAGCCGTAGAATATTTTAATGTGCCCTTTTCTGCCATAGCTTTGAACTCGATCAACGACCTTCGTATTCCCTCTGCTATTTCTGTCAACGGCAAGTCTTTGAATGTGCTTGCTATTTTACTATGATCCAAATCGCATACGAACAGGTTGGGCGGAGCACCGTCGGTAACGGAAAGGGATACATATTCCCCCATACCCAAAGCGGTAGCCTGTTCTTTTATAATATCCAAAAATGATGTAATCGGAATAGTCTCCCCCTGTATATTAAAAGCACCGAAGCCTTCGTATGGCTGTAGAGCACAGGCAGCGAATTGTGCTCCCACATCCTCCACAAAATGGTAGTTTTCCCTACCCTGGTATGGCATTTCAAATGGAATTACTTTTCCATCCACAGCTCCCAAGACAATGGCCTTTAAGGCATTGGTCGGTGCAGATGTCTTTCCTTTGTCCCTTCCTTTTCCATAGGTGGTGTTCAACCTAAGACAAACGGTAGGTACTTTGGTATTATCGTGAAATAAACGAGCCAAGTGTTCACCAGATAACTTCCATATCCCATAGTGGTTGGGTGGAGCCAAGGGAACATCCTCATTAATTATATCTTGTGGATACATAGACCTCATTCCGTAAACGGCAGCTGAGCTTGCAAAAACGAACCTCTTGAGGTTGGTTAATTTTTCAGCGGCATCAAAAAGGGCCATCGTACCACCAGTATTTATTTCCATGCCACCAATATGATCACGGGAACAATCCGGACTTTGATATGCCCCTAAATGTATAATGTGTGTGGGATCCACTTCGAACAACACCCTTTCAAGCTCCTTGTAATTGGAAACATCCAGAGTAACGAACTCTAAACGGGGATCCAAATCATCAGGTAGCCATAATTTTAATGGGTCTACATTATTGGAGCGGGTTGCAATAACAATTTTCCCAACCTCTTTTGATTGTAGAAGCTTATAAATCGTCACCGATCCTATACAGCCGGTACCTCCGGTAATAAATATTTTGTGCATAATCTTAATGCTAGTTTTTTTTATATTAGGTTGTAGGCCTGTACAAGGACTAACGAATTATCAGTTCATTTTTACAACGGCCTTCATATTATTTGCCTTTATCGAATCTTCAAAAGCTTGGTTAATGTCTTTAAAATCGTAGTAATCCGTGTAGTGTTCAGAAGGAAAAATACCGGTTACCATCAATTTTTGTGCAGCCATATAGTCTGCCCTGCAAGACCCCATGGAGCCTCTCATATTTAAGGAGGTTCGGGTAAGGTGAGTGGCATTTATCTGTACATCCGTTCCGTAAGTGGCAATAACGCATATATCTCCTTCAGGTTTAACAACACCAATCGCTTCTGTTAATACTGGTGGAACACCTGAACATTCTATTAGCAAATCTACCTTTCCATTTGATCCAAACGGAACACCGTTATCATCGGTAATGCCGTTTTTCAATTGGGTGGTCAAGGAATTTTCCGGTGACACTTCTATGGTAATGAAACCTCTTTCCTTGGCTCTTTTCAATCTGATATCCCGATCGTGGGCAATTCCTGTTACAGCAACTCTAGCTCCGGCCGCACGGGCAACTTCGGCCGACATCATTCCGATAATTCCGCAGCCTGTTACAACTACGTCCTGTCCCGGCTTAATGTCGCATTTGTTATATAGGGCATTGGTTATTATGGATAAAGGTTCTACCAAGGCACCTTGGGCCGGGGTAAGGCCTTTCATTAAGGGCACCACCCGATCCGACTCCAACACTACTTGTTGTCCAAACCCGCCGTTTCTATGAAAACCGATTATTTCCTTTTTCGGACATAAATTCCATTTGGAAACGCTACAGGCCGGACATTCCTCATCCCTGCAACCCAACATGGCCAAGGGAGTAAAAATATCCCCCACCTTAAGGTCACCATGGTCACCAGGTCCCAATTCCAAAACCTCGGCGCTAAACTCGTGCCCAATTACCCTTGGACGCTGCACCCAATCAAAATTGGCCTTACCAATAGTTGCACTATTGTCCGAACCACAAATTCCCGTATACAGTGTTTTTGCCAAAATTTCCCCCTCCTTTAAAGGCGGCATTTCCATGTCTACCACTGCAGAATTACTAAGGACAGATTGACCGGTGTTCGGATATATTTTTTCGTTGGATTGAAGACAAAATCCTTTTATAGAATTACTCATAGCATTAAATTGTTAATTTTATTTTCTTGTTCAAAATAAAGTTTAAAAATTGATTATTCAATTATAAACAATGAACTTCCCTTATCTGGATAAGCTTGAGGTTACCATTTGACACCAGTGTCTTTCCAGCTCTTCGTTTTTGCCGACTCCAAAACGGCCTCGCAAACTTTCTGTGTTTCCTGAGCTTCCCTAAATGTAGGTGAGCATGGTTTCCCTTCCTGAAGGGCTTTGAGAAAATCTGCTATTTGATGTACAAAACTATGCTCATACCCAATAGACAGTCCTGGTACCCACCATTTATCCATGTAAGGATGATCACCATCCGTAACATGGATGGAACGCCATCCTCTCTCCTGGGATTCATCCCTATGGTCAAAATATTCCAAGCGACTTAAGTCATGCAAGTTCCATTTTATGGAGGCGTGTTCCCCATTTATTTCAAATGTATATAAGGCCTTATGTCCTCTAGCATATCTTGTAGATTCAAAAAGGCCCAAAGAGCCATTATCGAAATGACAATGAAACATACAGGCGTCATCTATGGTTACTTCCTGTTTTTCCCCCGTACCGGTATGTACTCTTTCTTTGATAAAAGTTTCGGTCATGGCGGAAACATCCTTGATCCCTCCATTTAACCACATGGCCGTATCTATACAATGTGCCAACAGGTCTCCAGTAACACCCGATCCGGCCGCATCATTATCCAAGCGCCATAAACCCTCCCCACCTTGTGGAAGTTCTGGACTAATGGTCCAATCCTGCAGGAAATTAGCCCTATAATGAAATATTTTACCCAATTTACCAGCATCTATAAGTTGTTTGGCAAGAGTTACCGATGGCAATCTCCTGTAATTGAAATACACTGTATTGGGAACTCCTGCCTTTTCTATGGCATCGACCATAGGCTGAGCTTCCGCAACGGTACGCGCCAAAGGTTTTTCACATAAAACCATTTTTCCGGCTTCTGCCGCCGCAATGGCAATTTCGGCGTGCATATTATTAGGGGTACAAATATCTATGGCATCAATGTCATCACGGGCAATAAGCTTTCTCCAATCGGTTTCCACGGACTCATAGCCCCATTGATCGGCAAAGGCCTGGGTACGTTCAAGGTTTCGCCCGCAAATTGCTTTTAATACAGGTTGATATTCCAGTTCGGGAAAAAAATTGCCCACCCTGCGATATCCATTGGAATGGGTTCTTCCCATAAATCCGTAACCTACCATTCCTATTCGTAATTCTTTCTTACTTGACATGTGTACTCTATTTTTTTATTTTAAATTAAAATTCCAACTTTATCGAATGTACAATACGCCTATTATCTTAAGGCGCTTCGTACCAGCCATGCATTTGGCGAACCTTGATCATGGCACCTAAAATATCGTTCCAAGTTTTGGGCTGCATCATAACATCGTTGGGAAACATACAGCCATCCCAACAGATATGCCTGATTTTTTTGGTCAGGATACCGTTTTCATCCCGCAACCAATGGCCCGCATCCACAGCGATGTCCAATTTTCCGTTTGGATCCGTGGCTTGGCAATGCCTTCCTGTTTTATCATGGGATCCAGACCCGAACACCGTGCCATCATTTTGGGCCACATGAAAATCAATTGTCCATGGGCGTAGTGCAGCCGTTACGGTCTTAAGGCCTTCGGTTAATGTTGCCCTATCGTTCCAATCGAAGTCTTTGGGCAATATTCTTTCGTCCTCCTTATTATAACCTAAGAGATACAACAAGGTATGGGCCATATCGGCCTGAAACCCAATATTAGGTCTATCAACGGCTTCAAGGGTGTTCACCATGGTCTTCCAACCGTGCATCCCGCCCCAGCAAATTTCACCTTCTGCCGCTAGAGACTCCCCATAATCTGCTGCCACATCGCAAGCTTCACGGAAGGTTTGTGCTATTAATTTTGTATTGGCCACGGGATCTGCTGCCCAGCTATGTGGATCAACGGACGAATCTATTCTAATTACTCCATTGGGACGTATCCCTAAATCGCGCAATTTTTTACCTAAAATACAAGCCTTGCGGACCTGGGTTACAAACTGATTGCGTTCCTCCCTGGATCCCATTGCGGAGCCTCCTCCGGTACCGGCCCATACAGGAGCTACCAAACTTCCAATTTCAAGGTTTTTGGCCCTTGCCTTATCCGCCATTTTTTTAATACCATCATCATTGGAATCTATATCCAAATGGGGGTCGGCAGCAAAAAGGTCAAATCCATCAAATTTAACCCCATCTACCTCCGCATTGGCGGTTAGCTCTATCATGGTATCTATAGAAATTGGTGGCTCTGAATCAGGTCCTTTCCCTACCACGCCGGGCCACGAAGCGTTGTGGAGTTTTGGATAATTGTTTTCTGGCATAACAATAGTTTTTATTCGTTATATTATTTTCTTGGCATTATTACCGATTCCCACCCCTTCAGATCGGACGGTTTTACATTTTTCTGATACCCCTCGAAATTAAATGTAGTTGGCTCATACCCCCCTACAAAATCTATCGGATTGTCCTCTTTAATTACATCTTCCATTTCCAATCCCCAAAAACAGGCGTTGATGAGCATTCTTCTAAAACCTTCATTCAGGATATCCTCTGAAGCCCCATGGGTAGTTGTAAATGCCCTTCCGGGCTTTCCTTTTTCCAACTGGTAAGTCCTAACCCAGGCAACAGGTAATTCTTCCTTGCTAGTGTCGGGTGCCGCATCAGGGGTCATTCCGTTCAACACCCTTCCCCTGGCCAATATCTTCAAATCATTGCCTTGGGGGTAGGCATTATAGCCTCCACATTGCGCCCATGCATTTTGTACTCCGCGCATTATTGGATGTTCCTTATTATTTTCTTCCATAATCAGTTTGGAAGCCTGTTGATGGTTCTTGCCATAGTGGCCTACCCAGGTTTCCCCTAAAACCACTTCTCCAAATCCACCGTGCCAAGCCTTGTTTTCACCTTCATATTTAAAGTCATAATGATTCCAGTTAGGGTTGTCGGCATTTTTAAAAGCATGTGTGGTAGTCCGTAAGCCTATTACAGCCCCCCCCCTATTTAGATAGTCATCTATGTATTGCATCTGCTCATCTTCAAAATTTGCAAACCTCATGAACATTACCATAAGGTCCGCCTTTTTAAGTACATCGAGTCCCTTAAGGTCCGACCCTCCGGGAAAGATATTGCCGTCATCGTCCAAAGCCCAAACCACGGTACAACTAAAACCATATCTTTTGGCCAAAATCCTGGCCAATGCAGGTAAGGTTTCCTCACCCCTATATTCATGATCCGTAGCTATAAAAACAATATGTTTACCTTTTCCAGGACCTTCCGAGCCATTGTATGTTATACGGTATTCATCCGGACTCCTTTCACCCTTAATGGCCTGCCCATTTAACAAGGGACCATCATTGTCCAACTCCACTCTGTCCGTCTGCGCTATCAATTGTTCCGAATATTCCTTACCTAGATCGGCAACGGCATTGCCGTCCTTATTCCCACAAGAAACAAGCACACCAGCCACCAAGAAAGACCATAGGGCATTCCATGTGAACTTCCCAAAAAAAGAATATCCGAAAATTACTGATTCCAACATAATAATACAAATCTTAAATACCCGGCGCATGAACTATTTCAATACCCTACCCTCAAGAGTTAGCGGGAATCACAGTATAAAAATTCCACGGATAACCAATGGGCACACTAAGCCATTTAGTTTATCAATATCCACATTTATTATCACTTTTTATACACTATTCTTAAAATTTATAGCAATAAAATTTGACAATAAAAACTTAGGTTTACAAATCTAAAATACTATCCGCATGAATATTCCCTATATCTTACTAAAAGATGACACTTTTTTGTCTTAAATTAGCCAAAATAAAATTTAATCCGCCAATTTATGAGTACCCCCAACATTGAAAAAACCCTAACAACAAAAGAAACTTTTATTTTCAAGGATATGGTAGGCCCCTACTTCAATCCAAATTGGCACTTTCACCCGGACTTCCAAATATCCTTGATTGCAGAGGGCAAAGGCACCAGATTTGTTGGGGACCATGTACAATCTTTTGAAAAAGGCGACCTGGTTGTTACGGGCCCAAACCTTCCACATTTATGGCGTAGTGATGACGCTTATTTTGACAAAAACAGCAAACTCTCTACCAGAGGCTTGGTAATTTATTTTGACCACGATCTCTTTAGTGAATCCTTATTGGGCAAGGAAGAGTTTTATAATATAAACAAGTTTGTGGAGAATTCGGTCCGGGGCATGGAATTCTATGGCGAAACCCGAAATAAAATAAATAAACTTATTCATAAAATAAATAATGAACTAGGATTTCGAAGAATCATAAAACTACTGGAAATAATAGATATCCTGGCCAATAGTGAAGAATATCACCTATTGTCCAGTCCGGGGTACACCAATGTCTTTAAAGGGGATGATGCCGACAAAATGCGGATTGTCTACGACTATGTGATGTCTAACTTCAAGACCAAAATCTCATTGGAAGAAATAGCGGAAATGCTCAATATGACCACCACCTCTTTCTGTAGGTATTTTAAACCTAGGGCCAATAAGACTTTTACACGCTTTGTAAATGAAATCCGAATAGGGCATTCAAGAAAGTTATTGCTGGAGGATAATTTCAATATTTCGCAAATAAGTTATGAGTGTGGATTTAATGCCCTATCAAACTTCAACAGACAATTCAAGGCAATCGTACATATGAGCCCCCATGAGTACCGAAAATTGTTTTTGAATATCAAAACAAGCATATCCTAATGAAATAAATTATGGCCCACACCCTATTGGCGCAATTATTATTTAGAAGTTTAGGATTAAAATCCGGTAATAACCAACCCTAACCCATTTACCAGAGTTTAAAACTCAGTCTAAATAAATTATAAGCATATTTTACCCTCACCATATTATCTGTCAATTTCGGGCCACATAATACAGAATAATTCTTCCTTATATACTACACATATTATAAGCTGCAATGCATTTAGGTTTTAATGACAATGACCCAATTTATTACAATGACAAAAAAGTACCATTATTTAGTAGGATATAGGAACTTTAAAAAATCATTAAAGTTTAAATTTATCAGCTTTTAAATTTTCTGGTTGAAAGGATCTCAAACAAAAGGTGTAAATGCCGTATAATAAAAGCGCAAAATAGGTAGTCTTTAATTTGTTATTTGATAAATCAATTAAAAATAAATTATGATTATTGTAAAAAAGAGATTAAACTTATACGCTGAAATCAAAAATTAAATTATACACCAACTAATTAAAAATCTATTAAATCCAATGGAAAAATCAAATGATCAACAAAAAACCAATGCCAACAGACTGTTTTACGGTAGCTGTTTCGCATTAATTACTACCGCATTTTCTTTTAGTATTAGAGCCGGTATTCTTCCACAGTTAGGAGAAGAACTAAGTTTAAGCGCTGAACAACTGGGCTTTATCAATTCCATGTGGTTCTTTGGCTTTCCGATATCCATGGTTATCGGAGGATTGATATACCATAAGGTTGGTGGAAAGGCCATTATGCAATTTGCCTTCTTTGCCCATGCCTTAGGGATTATTCTAACCATTTATTCTGGCAGTTATGTTGGCTTACTCATTTCCACCTTATTAATAGGTCTTGGTAATGGTTGTACCGAAGCTGCCTGTAACCCTATGATTGCGGACGCCTACTCCGGAACCAGAATGAGTAGAATGATGAACCGTTTCCATATGTGGTTCCCCGGAGGTATTGTAATAGGCAGTCTTGTATCCAAATTCATGACCGATGCAGGCTTAAGTTGGGAGACTCAAATCTGGGTGATTATGATTCCAACCTTGATCTATGCCTATTTGTACTTTGGACAGTCTTGGCCTAAAGCCAAAATTGAAGCTGCTGCCACCCTTAGTGGTAATTTAAAAGCCATGGTGTCCCCACTATTTATTTTCATGATTATATGTATGTCTTTGACAGCTATCTCCGAATTTGGTCCACAACAATGGGTAGGCCTTATCTTGGCCAAGAGTGGTGCAGAACCAATGATTATATTAGCGCTGGTTACAGGACTAATGGCCGTAGCCCGTTATTTTGGAGGGGAAGTAGTTCACAAATTCGATCAAACGGGAGTCCTATTGGGTTCTGCCGTTCTAGCCACAATAGGTATCTATCTTTTTAGTACCCAAACTGGAACCATGGCTTATGTTGCTGCCATCTTTTTTGCATTGGGAATAGCCTATTTCTGGCCAAACATGATTGGTTTCATTGCAGACAAAATACCAAAAAGTGGTGCCTTGGGAATGTCCATTATTGGTGCTGTAGGTATGTTCTCCTCATCCATATTCCAACCTATTATTGGAGGTTGGATCGATTCTGACAAGGCAGAAGCCGCTGCCGCAGGATTTACCGGGGATGAATTGGAACTGGTATCCGGACAGGCCACCCTTGGTACTATGGTAGCCTTCCCCGCTATTTTGATCGTCCTATTTACCATACTTTGGTTTTGGGTCAAAAAACGCAAAAACACCGATGCCGCTGAAGCTACTAGTGGCCAACCCGTAACAGACTATTAGAAAATACATAAAATTAAAGTATGAAAATTGGAATGAATATGTTGCTCTGGACTAACCATGTCACAGAGCAACACTTTGATATTGTAGATACCCTAAAAAAAACTGGCTATGATGGTATTGAGCTGTTCTTAGGAGAAGGGGATCTTAAGCATTATACAAAATTAGGCAAGCATTTTTCCAGCATCAATATGGGTGTCACTGCAGTAGGTGCATTATCTCCAGAGCAGAATATTGCCAGTCCCGACAAAAAAACAAGGGAGGCAGGCCTGGAGCGTTTAAAGTGGACCATAGATATGGCCGAGGCCGCCAATGTTGAAGTGATATGCGGTCCTTTTCATTCCACCTTTGCCCTATTTACACGCCAACCACCTACACTGCAAGAAAAACAATGGAGCAATGAGATGCTTTATAAAGCGGCCGAATATGCCCAAAAAGCCAATATTGTGCTTACTCCTGAAGCCGTGAACAGATTTGAATGTTACCTATACAACACTATGGCCGACCTTGGCAGTATGGTCCAGGAGGTAAACCATCCAAATTTGGGCGCCATGTTCGATACACACCATGCGAATATTGAAGAAAAAAGTCAGGGCCAAGCAATTAGAACCATTGCTCCCCATTTAAAGCACGTGCATATTAGCGAGAACGATAGGGGTACCCCCGGTAGTGGACAAGTACATTGGGATGAGGTCTTTGCCGCCCTGAAAGAGATAAAGTATGACGGCTGGCTTACCATTGAGGCTTTTAGCACCATTATTCCCGAGTTCGCCAATGCCATAAACGTATGGCGGGATTACTCTCCCTCCGAAGAAATCTATACCAAAGGCTTGAAATTGATCCAAGAAGGCATGGGAATTAAATAATTAATCCAGTCCATTATGTCCAATATGAATACACTAAAAAATAATTAATGAAAAATCTATTACCCATCCTTATCTGCCTTTTTCTGTTCGCCTGTAAAGAACAAAAAGAGGCCAAAACGAATGAAACGGCACCCGTGGAAACTACGGACACTCCCCAGCAATGGCTAACTTTTGAAGGTGGTGATAAGAATGCAAAGCATATAGTCCTTATTTCTGGGGATGAAGAATACCGCTCTGAGGAATCGATGCCGCAATTGGCTAAAATCCTTTCCGAACACCATGGTTTTAACTGTACCGTATTGTTCGCCCAAGATCCGGCCAACCCTGGTATAATTGATGCAAATTATGTGAAAAACATCCCAGGCCTGGAAGCTCTTGACAGTGCAGACCTGATGATTATTTCTACAAGGTTTAGAGCTTTGCCAGACGATCAAATGAAACACATTGATGATTATCTTATGGCTGGTAAACCTGTAATTGGACTTAGAACGGCTACTCATGCCTTTAACTTTAAAGATGAGGATGTCTCCAGTTATAAACATTATGGAAACTCCTATAAGGGGGATTTGGAAGAATGGGACGGTGGATTTGGCCGGCTTGTTCTAGGCGAAAATTGGGTAAGCCATCACGGGCACCACAAGCACCAAAGTACCAAAGGTTTTGTGGCCGATGCAGGAAAAACTACAGGAATTACCAATAGTATTGCAGATGGGGATGTCTGGGCCTCTGCCGATGTCTATGAGGTTCGCCTGCCAATGTCCGGTGATTCCCAACCTATAATTTATGGAAAGGTAATGAATAGGAAAGGCGAATTCGACGAAAATGATATATTTTATGGAATGCGCCCCACAGATGATGAAGCTGCCAAGACCAACAATACAGGAAAAGATGTAAGTGCACCACTAATGCCGGTAGCATGGACCAAAACCTATCAAATTCCTGGAGGAAATAAAGGAAAGGCCTTTACCTCCACGGCCTTTTCAGCAGTAGATTTCACGATTGAAGGAACAAGGAGATTAGTCGTAAATGCCGTTTATTGGGCGCTGGATCTACCGGTACCTGCCAATACCAAGGTTGAATTGGTAGGTTCTTATAATCCTACTACCTATGAGTTTAGGAAGGACGAATACTGGGATCAGAAACAACTAAAAGTATCCGATTTTAAATAACACCAATTAACCAACCAATCTTTACCAAGCCAATAGAACAAATTCTATTGGCTTTTTTTATTTACAATACTTCCATAAAGCCAAAAATATTTCAATTTCATATTGGAATATTTATTAATTTTAGATTATTGACTTAAGCCAAAGCAAGCAATTTTAGGCCGTGTTTTATGTCCAATTTAAATTGGACAGATGTATTTCCCCTCTCTTTTTTTTAGATATTGATTTTATTTTCCCGTAATCTACAGGCCGGTTGACCGTACACAGTTTTTTATTCTCTTATAATTGGACCTAACCAACATTACCTTCCAACAAATGGGTAGTTGGCTCTAACATACCTCCTTAATCCAAGGTAGTATGTCTACACAGAAGAAGATTGAAAAATATCTACAAATAATTCGTTCAATATAATTTAAATCAAAAAATATGAAAAAGTGCTATCTAGTATTTAGTATGTTGGGAATATTATGTATTTCCTGTAATTCCCCCAAGCAAAAAGAAATCGCCAAAGCCGTTGTGGCAAAAGCAGAACCCAATACTATAGTCGATAAGGTTACAAGAGGTCAGCAATTAGTTGCTTCCGTTGGATGTAATGATTGTCATTCCCCCAAAATCATGACCGACAGAGGTCCGGAGGTTGATCCGGATAGAAGACTCTCAGGGCATCCTTCCCAAGAGAACCTACCCCCTTACGATAAGGAAACTGCAAAATCTTATGTACTTTTCAGTATGGGACTTACTGCCGCCGTAGGACCTTGGGGAACCTCATTTGCCGCTAATCTCACACCGGATGAAACTGGAATCGGCAACTGGTCCGAAGCTCAATTCTTAAAGGCCATAAAAGAAGGGAAATTTAAGGGAATGGAAAATACAAGACCTTTGCTACCGCCCATGCCGTGGACCGAATATCGGAATTTCCCTGATGAGGACCTTAAGGCTATTTTTGCATATTTAAAAACAATTAAACCAATTGACAATGTAGTGCCCGCGGCCATACTAGCCACACCTCAGCCATTGGAAGCCAAATAGGTTTTGATTAAACGACTTTGAAAAAATTAAAATGGGGTTTAATTATCACATCCATTCCCAGCAACTCTGGGAATGGATGATTTTTTCATTTAAGTTAAGATTAATTCGACAGTGGGTTCTTTGAGGCCATTACAAGTCTAATCTTTCTTGGGAAAGATGGAGGGCGAGGTGTTTTCATACGCTTTTTCACCCCCTATTAAAGTAAATTCTTCTTTGATCTTTTCCCTATTTGTCCATACTATCCAATCAGTAAGTATGGGAAAATAGCGAATTATTAAATTGGCCAGAATCCCTAATCGTGTTAACGTGATTCTCTTTTTTCTTTTGGCGATCATATCACAAACGCTTTTGGCAACGGATTGTGGAGATGCCAAGTTTACATTTGTTCTTTGCGGCAAATAGATCCATGAACCATCTACGTCCAGAATTCTTTTTTCGGGATCATTAACAGTAAAGCCAACATGGGCAATACCCACATGGATTCCATAGTCATACCACTCTATCCGTAAAGCATCCACCAAGGCCGCCTGGGCCAATTTTGATGCTGTATAGGCAGAATTATAGGGCATTCCCCGGAAACCACCGGCACTATTAATAAAGACAACATGTCCGCGGGTCTTTTTTAAATGCTCAAGGGCATATTTGCTAAGATAGGCGGAGCCATTAAAATTGGTTTCCATAAGCATAATAAAATTGGAAGTGGCCATTTCCTCCAAGGAACCCCTACTACTTATTCCTGCATTGTTGACCAAGATATCCAACTGTCCATAGCTAAGAATAGTTTCATCAATTAGGTTGGCACATTGATCCGGAAGACGTACGTCTGCCATAAAAGCTTTTACATCATAGCCCATTGAGGACAATTCCTCGCGACTATTTTCAAGTCTATCCTTTTCCCGACCGTTCATAACCACTTTTGCACCTCTTTGGGCCAACTCAATAGCTATGGCCTTTCCTATGCCCATACTAGATCCACTGACTAAGGCAACCTTATCTTTTAGAGAGTGATTATTCATGCCTTTAGGTCTTTCCACTTTACCATTTTACCACTATTTTACCCATGGATTTTCGCGATTCCAAATACTCATGTGCCTCGGCTATTTGAGCAACTTTAAACTCTCCACCAACAAAGGGTTTAATAATGCCATTTTGGGCAAGAGCGATAACGGCCTTCATGGCCCTGGCCACCTTCTCTGGATTATCCTCCCCCATTTTAAGCATATTTACCCCGATCATCCCCCTGGAATTGCTCAAAAATTGAAGTGGGTGATAAATTCCAAATTGGGCCAAAACTCTTATTTTTCCTAAAATCGATTTTGTCCTGTTCATAGAAGAAACCCCGTAGCTTACCAATCTTCCTCCAGCTCCTAGCAGTTTATACCCCTTCCGTACAGAAAGACCGCCAACAGGGTCAAAAATGACATCCAATCCTCCTGTTCCCAGTATCGTCCTAATTTCGGATACAAAATCCTTTTTCAAATAGTTAATGGGATGATGTACCCCATTTTTCCGTAAGTAGTCTATTTTATCCGAAGAACTGCAGGTTCCAAAAACAAGACATTTTTTGTGCAGTGCCATTTGCACCAAGGCGGTTCCTACACCTCCGGCAGCAGCATGCACAAGTACCTTATCCCCTTCTTGAATATTGGCCATATTATGGGATAAAAAATAAGCCGTAGTGTATTGTGTACCCAAGGCCACGGCTGTTCCTGCAGACATGGATTCTGGTATTACGCAAGCTACTTCCTTTTGGGCCACGGCATATTCCGCATACCCTCCAAATTGGGTCATAGCGCTAACACGGTCTCCCACTTTTATATTCTGAACATTACTCCCAAATTTTTCAACATGCCCAACAACCTCATATCCCAACAAAGCAGGTAATGGTGGCGCCCCTTTATAAAGTCCCAACCTGGCCATGACATCGGCAAAGTTAATTCCGAAAGCTTCCACCTTAATAAGCACCTGATCATCCGATACTTCTGGAGTATTGACTTCCCGAATTTCAAATGCAGTATTAGACTTGCCATATTTCACCAAATAAACGGCCTTCATTGATTAAATTATAGGATATGAGTAGTAAGGTAGTCAATTAAAAAATGGAAAGGGACCTTATCAACAATAGATTGGGTTTAAATAACCCTTTAAATTTTGAATATTATTAGCACCAGAATAGCACTTAAAATAAGACCTACTTTATATCCCTTAAACATTGTTCGTTAGGATATTGTTCCATCTCTATAATGGGTCTCTATAAATGGATAATGAGGAAATTATCCCAAAAAAATATCCCTCTGTAACAACTAACAGAGGGATAAACCTAAAGGCTTGTGCGGCCGATTATGAACTTACCAAGGATAAGTACAAGCTACACGGCATTCTTAGATAATTTGGCAAGGGAAAAAGCACCTATGGCCATAACAACATCCCTAACAGCAACATCCAAATATTGACCACTAATTATCAAAGTCAAAGCTATAAGAACCAACCAGGATGAAACAACCAATGCCCCTATCGCCGGCTTCACCAAAACCAAAATCCCCGCTGCTATTTCAATTACCCCTACAATTCCCATAAAGGTATTTGCATCAAAAGGCAATAAATCTATCAATCCAGGGGATGAATAGATGGCCCAATCTACAAGAATGTTGGTAAACTTGTCCAAACCCGCAATGATAGGAACCAATCCAAAAGTAAACTTTAGCATGCCACTAACAAACTGTGCATTTCCACTCATAATTTTATTATTTAAATATTATGATCTTTAGATGTAATCGCCAGGTTTGGGTTACAAAAATATTGGTAAATATCACCTATGACAGCAGGTTTAATGTCTGGTAAGCTCTTGGATCTTGCCCATCACTTGTTCCACCAAGCGATCGCATTTTGAATTACCAAACTCAAAGGCATTTTTAGCATTGGAAAACTTCATTACTGATTCTTTCATCATGTTCCTGGCCCTGTGAAGCCTCACTTTTACATTGCTATTGCTCAATCCCAGACTATCCGAAATTTCTGAAATCTCTAAATCTTGGACTTCTTTCAGCATATATACAATTTTATATTTCTCCGGTAGCAGATCTATTGCTTTTTCAATAATATGTACCGATTCCGCATACATGGTTTTTCTTTCTGGATTCATAATAGACCTATCCGCCAATTGAACGATACCTTTTTCGTTACTAATATCCAACATTTGATACCTTTTGAACTTTCTTTTTCTCTGTAAAGCCTCATTTATTCCTATCCTTATTAACCAAGTAGAAAATAAGGATTCATTTTTAAACTGATATAATTTTTGGAAAGCTTTAATATAGGTATCCTGCATTACATCATCAATATCCGATGGCCTGTCTATATAGCTTCTTACTGTTCTATACAGCAGTTCATTATAGCGTCTTAATAGTATTTCGAATAATTCGGTTTCACCATCCAGTACCTTCTGAACCACCATGAAATCCGGTATGGTTCCCTGTGAAGACATGTCTATCTTTCTTATGGGTTTACAGTTGTCCATTATCATTGTTTTAGTATTGGATGTCATTTGATAAAAAAGGTTACAAAGTTTTGTAACCTGAACTCAATATTCACATCAAATCTTACGGCAAATGCCCAAAAAAATCAGTTTTACAAGATACAAACAGGGCAATATCAACTTATTACAATATACAAAATAGTCTATTTATAAAATATATAAATCAATTCAATTGTGAAATATCCTATAAAAATTCTAGACAAATCCTGGCTAACCCATAATGTAACTTTGTTGGTTTTAGAAAAACCAGAAGGATTTACACATAATATCGGGCAAGCCATTGAACTAACTCTGGACACCCCCAAGTTTAGAAGTCAGTTTGCTCCTTTCACCCTTGTTAGCTCTCCGGAAGAAGAACAGTTAAAACTTATTGTAAAAATCTATCCCCAACACCATGGATTAACGGAAGCATTGTCCCAGGCAAAACCTACAGATCCTTTGATCATTACAAGTGCCTGGGATTCATATGTATATAAAGGAAAGGGAACCTTTATTGCCGCTGGCTCGGGCATTACTCCCTTCATTCCAATGTTTCGGAATCTAAATAATAAAAAACGACTAGGAAAGCACAGGTTGATTTACGCCAACCGAAGGGTTAACGATATTATTCTTCAGGCAGAACTCCATGACCTATTCAAGCAAAACTTTTACAATATTCTAAGTGACGAAAAAAACTCAGACTACGATTACGGCACCATTGATTATAACTACCTATTGTCCAAAATTGACAAGTTTGATCAACATTTCTACGTCTGTGGACCAGATGCTTTTATAGACAATGTAAAAAAAGACCTGATACGAGGCGGGGCAAAGGAAGCTAACATTCAAACTGGCTATTAACTATGAAAACAAACGGAAGAATACCAATGACGGCAGACATCAAAGACCAGGAAGCAATAGAGAGTAGTGAGAAGAAATCGGTTAAAATTAATACCATAGCCTTTTATTTTAGAAAAATAATGGAAACCTTGGAACTCAACCTAGACGACCCCAGTTTGAGGGATACTCCTGAAAGAGTAGCCAAAATGTATGTCAATGAAGTTTTTAAAGGCTTGGACGAATCCAATTTTCCCAAAATATCATTTTTCGGGAACCACTACAAATACGATGAAATGGTTTTGATCAAGAATATTAACCTTTTCTCTTATTGCGAACATCATTTTGTGCCATTTTTTGGTACAGTAAGCATTGCCTATTTCCCAAAGAATCGCGTAATAGGTCTTTCCAAAATTAATAGGATTGTACAATTTATAGCCAGTAAACCTCAAGTACAAGAAAAATTAACCATGGAACTTGGCCATGTATTTATGAAGTTATTGAATACCGAAGACATTGCAGTAGCCATTGAAGCAAAACACTTATGTGTGGCTTCCAGAGGAATTGGTGATACCAATAGCCTTACCAATACCAATTTTTTTTCAGGAAAGTTCCGCAAGAGCAAGGTCCAAAATCAATATTTAAATTCCATTGCCCATTAAACTTTGCTATTTTTTTGTAACCCTGTTGTGCTTTCTACATCCAAAGGTAAAACAAATAAATAACGACAAATGAAAGCACTTAATTTAATCAAACTACTTAGCCTATTGATAATTCTGAATACGTTAATCAGTTGCACCAAGACAGAAACCATTACCGAAACCAAAACAGAAATAGTAAACGACACCATTATTGAGACCAGAACGGATACCCTAACCCTTCATTTAGACCCCGCTTTGGTAGCAGAGGGAAAACAAATTTTCAGATATGACACCTTTGGGGACGAAGTCTTTTGGAGCGGTATTTTGCATATAGACAAGGCCATATTGGGAGAAGCCAATGGCGGTTACGGAGATGGGGTTAGTCCGGCTACCGCTTTGGGAGTAGGATTAAAAGTGGATTCGGAGGCCTTACCGGCAGAGGTGGTAGCTGCGATTCAGGCGGGTGAGGTAGACCTTAATGATCCGGCAACCACCATTGCTTTGCTTCAATTGAACGCTGTTGTGGGGGTTAAAGGAACATTTGATGAAGATGGCAATATGACCACCGTGGGGATTAATTGTGCATTGTGCCACTCCACAGTGGACAACTCCTTCGCGGATGGCATAGGGAAACGTTTAGACGGCTATCCCAATAGGGACCTGAACGTAGGAGCAATTGTAAATTTAACCGACAACAAGAAATTTTTGGCCGATCTACTTCATGTAGATGAACCTACCGTGGAGACCGTACTTAACGGATGGGGACCAGGCAAATTCAATGCCGGCCTATTTGTGGATGGTAAGGCCTTACGTCCAGATGGAAGTATTGCCGCCAATCTACTTCCTGCCGCTTATGGCCTACAGGGGGTTAACCTGGCTACCTATACAGGATGGGGAGACATGGTCTATTGGAATGCCTTTGTAGCCAATTTGGAAATGCACGGTCAAGGTAACTTTACCGATGCAAGACTTAATGATGCTACCCAATTCCCAATAGCGGCAGAAAACAATTTTGGAAATATTGTGAATGAGCCGGATTTGATAACTTCCAAACTTCCAGGTCTTCAGGCTTATCAGTTGTCATTAAAGGCACCTACCCCTCCAGAAGGAAGCTACGATGCTACGGCCGCAGCACGAGGCCAAGACCTGTTCAATGGAAAGGCTCAATGCGCAAGCTGCCATATATATCCCATATTCACCGATGCCGGATACAATCTTCACAGTGCGGAGGAAATTGGCATCGACGACTTTGAGGCTAAAAGATCGCCTACAGGATTATATAGGACAACTCCACTAAGGGGTCTGTTCGCCAGAATGAAAGGTGGATTTTATCATGACGGACGATTTGCTGCCCTCAATGATGTTATTAACCATTATGATACCCATTTTGAATTAGAATTATCTGCTCAGGATAAAATCGATCTAGAGGAATATCTAAAATCCATATAATTTCAGTTGTTTTTTTACTTATTGGTTCATGTTGAAAATACCCATGGCATTAGGCCTAGTCCTACATGTTCGTGGGTATTTTTTCGCTTTAACATACTCATATCAGCATGCTCGGATTCCCAGAAACACAAGGGTATTTAAAATTTATATCCTGTTTGGATCCGTGCCCCCTTAACGCCCAAGCTTACTAACTGCTTGGATATTTCGCTTTCGAAATGCCTAGGTCCACAGATATAGAATTGCTGGTGAAGGTCATTGATGTATTGCTTTAAAATATCAATATTGATCCTACCAAAAACGGAATCAGGAGATTTTGACCTGCTGAGAATGTGTATACAGTTTTTCCCAAAAACCTTTCCTAATTTCCTTTGGAACAAAATATCTGCCTGAGTCCTATTGCCATATAATAGCATATGCTCTTTAATTAAATTCCCACCTTTGGCCTGAAGCTCCTTTAGAATTGGCAAAAAAGGAGTTATCCCAGTACCTCCGGCAATGAATACTCCTGGGCCCTTATAATTATAGGAATCCCAAGGTTCGGTTATTTGCAAGGTCTCCCCTATTGCCAAAACGGACAATCCATAAGTAAGACTGTTCACCTCTGGGTTGATCTTTACAATCAATTCCAAGTAAGGATCACCATTCAAGTTGGTAATTGTAAAAGGGGCAATCGCTAGTTCATACCCTGGTTTATCAATACTTAATTCCATGGCCTGTCCAGGTTTATGGACATATCCGTAAGGTTTTTCTATAAGAAACCGGATTACATTGTGGTTGAGATATTTCTTTTCTAAAATTTTCACTCTGTAAGGAAATGTAAAGCCCATCTTCTTAAAATAAATAGTTACCTTAATTTGATGTAAACGTCCCCATTGGGTTACATTTCAACTTGATATTCCAAAAATTATGGAGTTTAAGGGAGGGATGTCACATCTTGGTGATAATCAATCAAAATTGGCTCCCCATTCCCTGCCCGTAAATATCGCCTAAGAATTTTTTGAACATCATTGTTATCGTCCATAGGAATAATGTATTTATTATATTCCGTAAAGGACCCAAATACTTTTTTCCCGAGAATATATCCATAACCCTTGTACACTCCATTTTCTACAACTATTACCGATTTTTCATTCGCCTTTCTTCCAGCTGTCTTGATAATGTAAGTATTATTATCATCGGCTGTAGGCATCAAGGCATTTTCAACGCGTTTATTGTAGGCTTCCACAGTTTCCAAATCGCGACAAATACCATGGCATTTTTTTATATGAAAATGAAAACAGGCCCCTGAAATATGCTGTAGACTGCAAAACCGCGGACAAAGTCCATAGGTCTCGCACAGTTCCTCCAAAAAGGCCTTACATTCCCCTTGGTTGTAAAAACAGGCCAAAGGTGATTTTATGTTTCCCAATCGATCATAAAACAGATTTGTAATTCCGTTTTTATCCATCCTTGCGCCTATCCCATATCGGTATCCGATTCGTTTTTGAGCGCGATTGAATTTTGGTAGGTGTTTTTTTATTTCATCGGATTCCAACAATAAAGCCACCAACTCACTTCCCGTATGGGTATAATCTATATGGGCAGTTTCAAAACACAGTCGCATTTCCTTATGCGCCTTGCTGTAGAGATGGCTCAACACCCGTTGTTTAATATCCTTGGCCTTGCCTACATAAATGATTTTTCCCTGGGCATTTTTAAAATAATACACTCCAGTAACGTTGGGCAAGGAGGTTACTACAGATCTAGGCCATTGAGGAGGTACGCCTGCCTGCCCCGATTTTGGCCCCAGCATGAAATTAAAGACCCCGTCCGTGTCCATTGCCCAAAGTTTTTCCAGCAAGCCAACCGTGGCCTCCGCCTTGTCCTTTGCGGTTTGCACATGACCTGCATTAATGCCCAAATGGTTGCACATAGCCCCCAGACTATAGCTTTGTTGCCCGGGAATTAGTTTTCGGGACAATCTTAGTGTAGATATCTTCTTGCGTTTATATTCACCCCCAAGAGATGCCAATTCATTTTTTATACCGTTAAAGTTAAAATTGACATGATGTGAAATAAAAATGCAGTCCTGGGTGAGTTCTACAATTTCCATTGCCAATTCATAGAATTTAGGTGCGTTGTTCACCTTATCATTACTAATCCCATTACGACGGGATACCCTGTACCTAATGGATACTTCCGGATTTATCAAGGATGAGAATTCCTTCACCACACTTTCTCCATCGTGAACCAGGATGCAGATTTCCGTAATCCTGTTGTCCTCTCCCCTCAATCCTGTGGTTTCTGTTTCAACTATGGCGTACACTAAATATCTGAATTTTGGATAAAATTAGAAAAGTATAAGCCAACTGAATGGCTTTTCTTGTATTTAACGTTTACCATATACAAATTGGATCTTTGTCCTTGGTAGACCGTTACGCTCATAGATGATTAAAAAAGTAACGAACCTCATATTCGAATATGTCCAATGGAATCCTATGTGCCAGGTCCTGTCTAAGGGAAATATGGTAATCCGTATTTTCGGCAATTCTTTCCCCTATAAATTTCAAGGTGTCCTTTGGATCAACAACCTCATCCATTGCCCCTAGGACCAAACGCTTAAAGGATCGATCTGAACTGTTGTAATCCGGAATATTTTGAAAAACGGAACGCGTAACCAGAGCCGGATTGAACAATAGGGCCGGTTTTTTGAATGCAATGGACAAATAATACCCTGCAAAACCACCCATACTGCTACCCATTACAACATCTATTTTCCCATCTACAAATTGCCTTCTTAAATTTTCGATGCTGTTAACGTCAGATTCGTAGTCGATAGCCGGGGAATAAACGGTACCGTACTTTTCAAGAATTGTACTTTTTTCGTCGCTAAGGCTGCCGTTAAGTCCATGTAGATAGAGTATGTTCATTATATGGGTTGATTATCTTCTTTACTTCTTCTGTAAATTACGTATCTCCTTCTGCAGTATATCTGTCTTGTCCAGAGCTTCTTCAAGAGTAAGTCCCGCGTTCATACCAGGCCTTTGGTGACCTATGGAAGTGAGCCAGGCATCTTTCATTATTTTCTGACTTTCCTCTACAAGTTTCCATATTTCTGCACCATGATTAAATTGTGAAACCACTTCTTCAATGCCGTTAGCTTTGGATACTTCCACTTCCCCAAGATATAGAAGCAGTTGCTTGGCCATTATCCAATGCCCCGTATCATTGGGGTGCACACCGTCCTTAGCTAAAAAAAAGTCGTCATCGGAAAGTCGTTTATCTTCCAAGTATTTTTTCATTGGCCAATGAATATCAATAACTTTCCAGCCATCTGTATATCTTTTACTTATAATCCAATCTGCATAAATATCCAAGACATTGGCGTAGGCTTCTCCCTTACGCCCATCATAAATAGGAGGGGTAATATGAATTATTGGCGTACCATTTTTTATAACTTCCCCATTCAAACAATTTATTCCTTCCTTATACTTTTGGAAACGCCCTTCATCAAAAGGCAAATAAATACCATCATTCATTCCATAACAGGAAAATACCAAATCCGGTTTTGTATGCAAAAGGACGCGCTCTAAGCGCTCATGAAGATCTGGACGCGGAAATTTACCGTCTGCATGCCCTGGTTCCGAAAGACCTGAAACCGTTTCACTGGGCAAGCCTACATTAATAATTTCAAAATCCCGATCTGGGTATTTCAAGGTAAAATAGGTATCTATATAAGACACGTACTGCCCGGAATAGGTTATACTGTTCCCCAGAAAAAGTATTCGCTTAACATCTTGGGGGATTTCATAAGAATTTTGTGCCTTACCATGGAAATGAGACCCGATTAAGAAGAAGAGACATATTATTAAAAATTTGGTATTCATCATTTGTGTTCCATTTGTATGTTTAGATATTCGCTCCCTGTTTTTATCAATCCTAAGGATGTGTTGTATTTTTCTAGAAGGGGATTTTTATCTTTTAAAATCTTATTCCAAGATAACCAATGCAACTATCCAAGCCCTTAAAGAAAATGGTCTTAAAATACAGTTCGTACCAATACTATAATCAGCCCGATAACATATAGGGTGGTAAAAATCAACTTATTATATTTAGCCAACCAATTGGGAAGAAAAATGTCAAAATTATCCTTGTCCGAATCCGAATATTTCCTTGCCATGACCGTAAGGGGACAAAACATTTTAAAAATCAAAAGAACAATACCTTCCCCTATAATTAAGCCTATACCTACCCAGGTATATTTATCGACATCATCAAAAATTCCTGAATACAAAATATACAAAATCACGGCTACAAAAAATAGCCAGATCAGGGTGTGTACCCATTTGATTACGAGAAGCCGATTTGCTGGACTCATTTAAAAATTAATAAAATAATTGCTCCAAACATATACCTAGTTCTTGTAAAGGAGTACGGCTAGAATTAGTTGGATACAAACTTCAGTCCAATAATGGAACCAATTAAAGTGGTAATAAAGAACATCCTCCAAAAGGTGGCAGGTTCTTTAAATACTAGAATCCCCACCAGTACGGTGCCAACCGCACCAATCCCTGTCCATACGGCATAAGCTGTCCCTATGGGCAATTCTTGTGTAGCCTTGACCAACAATAACATACTTATCGCCAAACACAACAAAAAACCAATGTACCAATAGGAAGCTTCCATTCCAGTTGATTCTTTCGCCTTGCCCAAACAGGCTGCAAAAGCCACTTCAAATAGTCCGGCTATAATTAGAAAAATCCAATTCATAAATTCTCTTTAGTCATTGCCTATTGATCAAAATTCTCTATCGTTTTCCAACAGCAACATTTAATTACTCGATATTCACTATTGGTTCGGTCTTCAAATATCCCAACGACACCAAAAATTGATCCACTGCCGCAACAGTACTTTTGTAGGATTCAAAATCCTTATAATTGAAAAAACCATGGCCCTTGCCATCATATAATTTAAGATCGCACCTACTCTCCACTTTTTCCATTACCAATTTATAATATTCGGCGGTCACTACGGGAATCAAGTGGTCCTTTGTTCCAAGGAAAAGAATCGTAGAAGGAGCATCTTTTTTAATATTGTGAAGAGGCGAAAAGTCTTTGTAAGTCTCCCCAATTCTTTCATAACCATAACCTCCTGGACCATTATCTACAACAGGGTTAAAAAGTACCAGGGCGTTCGGGATACAATCTATGGACATATCATCGGCTGGGTCATTGTAGCCTTCAACCAAAGCCGTTGCGGCCGCTAAGTGTCCCCCGGCAGAGCCACCTGAAGCAATAAGCTTGGTACCATCTATATTAAATTTGGTCGCATTTTTTCTGATAAACCTTATGGCCGACTTAGCATCTTTAACGGATTCGAAGGGAGTTGTTCCATTTATTTTTGAGGTACGATAGTCTGCCAAAAAACAAACCACCCCCCTTTTGGCAAAATATTGTGCCTGATGCAGGAATTGGGATCTGTTGCCCCCTACCCAACCGCCGCCAAAAAAGAAAACCATGGCCGGGTATGACCTGGAGGATTCCATATTAGGGGGATAATGTACTTCCAAAAACAACTGGGTAGTATCCACCCTCTTATAAAGTATTTCTTCTTGGGAATTACAAATTTGGGTACTGAGGAGAGTACCAATTATTAGGACAATAAAGAAATTCAAACGCATTGACTGTTTTTTAGAAAGGCTAGATTAGGACAGTTACATTCATTAATTGAAATTATGGTCCTAAGATAGGAAATGCATTGTAAACCATATAGCTAAAAAATGATGTAGATAAGAATCGTCTTCATGAAGTTTGAAACCAAACCAAGATTATTGAGAAAACTCCACGCATCTAGCTTGTATATATCATCCAATTAAATATAAAATTGGAGTTCAATTACCATAATTGGATATACTAATCAACTTTCCCCATTCGCAAGCCAAGGCATCTGCTTGCATGGGAACGTGATTTCTACCAACCACCGCGAATATTTTTTTACCTTCACTTAAAAGGCTACTAATTAATTGTACCATATGTAGGTTACGGAACTCACTTGAAAATTTATTTATTTCATTCGTAAAAATCCCTCCTGTTTCCAACGAATTTCCAGAGGGTGTAAACCAAGCCGAAGGTGCCTGCCACCATTCTCCCTTATCACCCCAATACTTAATGTAAGCCTTTTCCAAGCCACTAATCGTAGTTATCGTATTTTCCAATTGGGGAATGGCATTTGCCTTGACCAACAATTTTTCCATATAATCAATGATCTGGTCCTTGTCCATTCCCAATGTTTCCCTGACCCGTTGCGCTTCACGCAATAAAAAGAAAAGTTTAATCTGGTCTATAGGAAATAAAGTGGACAGGTATTCTATTTCAGATATTGGACTTGGTTCAAGGGTGGACACCGGAATATTTTTTTCATTGGCCAAATACCGAACATAGCCAGATTCCCCCAAGTTTGCAATCGTCTCTTCCTTAGTTGACAGAATTCCCCTATTGGGCCCTTCAAATAGAGCAATATCAAATTTATCCGAATTCCATTTATCCACTATTTCCTGAAATTGAGGGTGGGATATGTCCTTGGAATGACTGGCCCCATAATACATCAGGGTTGCTATGGTAGCAGCATCCTTTAGTTCTATTTGCCATATAGTACTGTCCGTCTCCACAAAATCCGAATAATCCATTAAAAGATCATTACAGTCGCCTGGGATTTGAGCCCTAATTATGGCCAAGGACCCCATCAATAGTATTAAAACGAAGTATTTCATTGTATAATAATTTTCAATTTTTGTTCTAAATTTCAATAAGGTAAGCTAGCCATGCAGATCCAACTTCCATAAAATTCACTATTGTTCTCTAATACATTTACGAGGCAAGGGCGCAAATACAACCCTACCCTTTTCGGATGTAATGATTCTGCACTAACTGATCCAAAAAGACTTTTGAGGCTACCAAAGTAAATTCCAATTCTTTGGGAAGTACTGAAAACAAAGCACTTCCACCTCCCAATACTATGGGGATGGTTGTAATTGTTATTTCATCTATGAGATCTTCTTTTAAAAAATTCTGAATGGTAACCCCTCCATCAATGTATAGCCTATGGTATCCCTTGTTATGTATTTTCTCCAAGATTTGCACTAAGCTTCCTTTAACCAATTCGGCTTTATCCCTATATTCCTCAGCTATTGTATCCAAGGTCCTGCTCACTATAAAAATCGGTTTGGCATAAGGCCAATCCCCTTCAAAACCACAGACCGTTTCAAAAGTTTTTCGGCCCATTACAAGGGCATCCACCTGGCCCATAAATTTAGTATAACCCATATCCGATTGCTCGGGATTGGGAATTGCGGTAAGCCAATTTAATCCGCCATTTCTATCGGCTATATAACCATCCAAACTGGCCCCTATAAAAACCAAATTTCTTTTTTCCATAATTGTAAATATATAAATAAGGTGAAAATCCTTTCAAAGGAAAGTATCTTCAAGCTTCGATCATTACCAAACCTACTTTTTGTTTATCCTTCCCAAGGTCCAATCCAACACCTCATCACCGGGCGTCAACACTTCCTTAATGGTATTCCTAATAGGATGATCGGGCATAATACCTCTATCTGTAAATTCATAATCTTTAACCGCGGTATAATAGGCCATCAACGGAATCCCCAGTTTCATTTTGGAGTTCGGGAGTGTAACTATGGCAAAGGCACCACTATTATTCCCGTAATATCCGCCACCTGTTTCCTCCCCTATAAAGCTAACCCTATCCAGATGGTTTGCCACGGCACAGAATTCGGAAGTAACCGAGAAACAAGCTCCGTCTATCAATACATATATTTGCCCCTTAAATGGATGTTCCTTTGGTGTTTGTACCGCCAGGTTTCCGTTGTGCTCCCAACGAAACTCCCCATCCTCGGTTTGGGTGATTAAAGCCCTTAACTCATCATAACCTTCCGGTAATTGGGCATGGTCTACAAATGAAAATTTTTCATTGGTGGCTACTACCAATTTGTCATAATACCTAAAATCGACATTTACCAAATAGGACAACAGTAGTGACCCAAAGGCATCCTTTCCCCCTTCGTTTCCCCTCAGATCCAAAATTAAATTTTCAATATTTTTATCGTTGATCTCCGCAAAGGATTCTTTTAAAAATGCCTCAAAATTATATTTCTCCCCGTCCGGCCAGAAGGTACGTATGGTCATTAGGGCCGTCTTCGCGTTCTTGAACTCCAATTGATAAGGTGTGCTGTTTTGCTCTGCGGCATCATGCTCCAATACTTTTTGATAGGAAACCGAAGGTAACGCCATACTGCCCTTCCTCCCATGATGCTTATAGGTGATGTTAAATTCGTTGTGGGACTTGCCCTCATCCAAATAGAAATTGGAGAACAGGGCATTAAAATACCTGTTAAGCTCGTAGTACTTGAAGGTTTGATTATGTCCATCAGAAAACAGATTGTTCAACAAGCCTTGAATAATCTCCTCCATATCCATGCCATTGATAGAAGTTATTTCGGTACCAGGTTCCAATTTATTATCAGTATCATAACTATAACGTACATAGGCCTTGTTCTTGTCCAGAAAAAGTTTCAATTGAAATAGAGTATCCGTGTTGTAATAATACATAAAACCATTATCCTCAGAAGGTATTAATTTGGTATGCCCACATCCAATTTTAGCTAATGCCGGGTTCAGTATTTTATAAAACTCCTGTTGATTAAGTGGCTGATGAAGCTGCTTTTCAATAGCCTCAAAACTTCCATCCATTGATGATTTGGTTTCATAGCGGTAGATTCCAGGATGTGCCTCCTCCAATGCCGTCCTGAAAAGTTGAAAATCTTCCTTTAATTCCATAGGGTTATAGGCATTTTGGGCTCCGACAATCACGGTACTTATAAATAGTGCCATATTAAACACTAACTGTAACAACGTTTTTGATTTCATAGTTTTAAAATTTTAATGGGCCTTTCCTATACTTAGGGCTTATGGGCGACTTTACTTCCAGGTTTAGCTTTGGTATATATTAGAATTATTAGCTGTCTACAAAGATCTAACGATCTGGATTACCCAACAATCACACAAGAATGTGATTTTTAATACAACTCCTGGATTACGACCTCCAACTTCTCTAGCCCACTCAGTATGTATAATTTCCTTTCTGCCCTAAAGGTGGATTTTTTCACATATTTATGCTATTTCCAAGATGACCGACCAGAATTATATTTGTACTGTTATTCACCTTTGGAATTTTAGCAAAAGGAACTAAACGAAATTCTCATTGTAAATGGCACCCGAATCAAATGCAAAAGGGGTTTATTCATCAATCAATAAAATTCAATTAAACAAAAACAATCATGATAACATTATTTCAAATTCTGATAGACCTGTTAATAG